>DASXIK010000031.1:0-3888 GCA_036498025.1 Chthoniobacterales bacterium | reverse complement strand
AATCGAGCGTCGCTTGCGTGTCACGATCCAGGGCCAGGCCACGGAGGGCGTTGTAAACCGGATCGCCTCCAAAGATGAAGAGCTGCTTGATCCGCCCCAACGACATCGCGTCGGCCAGCTGCAGGAGATTGATGGTGCGTGGATTCTGCTCCACCTCGTGGACTAACAAGGTCGTGCCAATGTTCTTAAGGGCAGAATTGATCCCGTGGACGAGCAAGTGCACCACCACGGGCTGATGCGCGCCGGCCAAAACCAGACTCGTTCCGCTCCTGGCCACCAAATCCCGCGCCACTCCGGCGATCCACCGTTCGTCGAACGCTTTCCCTTCGTTGGACCGAGAGAACCTCGCCAGGATGGCGGATAATCCCGCGTCCGTGGTGGATTCAGCGATTTTCTGCGCCAGGGCAAGGGTGAAAGCAGGAATCTGACTGGCCGGACAGCGGAGCCGATGATCGGCCATCGAACCGGTGAGAGAGAACCGGTTCTCCACCACATAAAGCCGGTTCATGGAGTCTTTCGCTTCGCTGACCCGCCGGCGCGAAGTGAAGGCGCGAACGCCCGCCACATCCCCTTCCCCGCAATCCAGAAAATCGCTGTCCAGTGCCAGGACCACGTCAGCGCGATCCAGTCGCGGAATCAGCTGAGTGTCGGGGCCGAAGGCGGTCTGGGCGGCGAGAATTGGAGCCTCTGAGGCGGTGGCATCATAGACGCACCAGCGCATCGCGGGATAAACGCGCTCCAGCTTTGCGCGCAACCGGTCGCGCGTGGGCGAATTTACTTCTTCCACCAAAAACGCGAGACTCGCTCCCCGGTCCGAGTGGAGCTGCGCACGGAGGTCTTGCAGATAAACCTCCAAAGCCGCGCGGTCGGCCGGTTTGCCTTTGTGCAGAAAACTTCGCGAACGGGTGGGATCGTACAGATCGAGCAGACAAGCCTGCGCAAAAACATCGGTGGCCCCGCCGCTCGCGGGATGGAGCGGATTGCCTTCCATCTTGATGGGCCGGCCATCAACTGTGGTGGCGATGAGCGGAAGAGCACCGGTCCGCCGCGGCATGGCTGTGGCGTAATACAGGGATTTGCCCGGGATGGTCCATTCGGCGCTCTTGGTAAACGGAACAAGGTGCGCTTCCGGACGACGGCAACTGTTCAACCCAAAGCCCGCCAGGGCCATGGAAGCACCCATCACTTTCAAGAATCCACGGCGCGACCATTCGTCGTCCTTCATCTCGGAGGCCCCGTCCGGGAACTCCCGCTGCAGCCAATCGCGAAACTCCGGCGTCTCGCTTAGTTCATCGACGCTGCGCCAGTAGCGTTTGCCCGTGGCCGGCTCCGGGGGGTGTTGAAAGACGTGTTTCATCGGTGACACCCCTGGCACGTGATCGGCGGGTTGACATTCCAGCGTTCCTTCAAAGTCAGGCCGATCTCCTTTTGCGTTAGCGTTTTCTTTTGGTCCCAATCGTTCGCCGCGCCCGGAGGCTTCCCGTACTTCTGGACAAATTCCGCCGGCTTAACGTCCTCCGGTTTCCAGTCGAGATTAAAGACCTGATCTTCCGGGCGCAAAAAATTCTCCGGGTGCCGATGGCATTCCAGGCACCAGGCCATGCTATGGGGCTTGGCCTCATAAACCACCGGCATCTGATTGACTTGGCCGTGGCAGCTGAAGCAGCTGATGCCGCGGTTGACATGGGCGGAATGGTTATAAAAAACATAATCGGGCGTGCGATGAATCTGCACCCATTCCAGGGGCTGCCCGGTTTTCCAGCTGTTCCGCACGGGCTCGAGCTTCGGATTCTCCTTTTGCACCTGGGTGTGGCAATTCATGCAAGTCTGCGTGGTGGGCAGGTTGGAGTGGGCGGCTACATCCACGAAACTATGGCAGTAACGGCAATCCATGCCCAACTGGGCCACATGAATATCGTGCGGAAACGGCACCGGCTGGATCGGCTGATACCCGACCCGGGTATACTTCGGAGTGACGTAATACCACGTGGCCCCGGTCAAACCGGTGACCAGGATGACGCCGCAGACGGCAATCTTCAGCGGCAGCCAATTCGTCCAACGTGGAAAAAAGTTCGCCATAGTTCAACGGAGACCAGCGCCGACCGCCTTTCGAGCCCACCCTAAAAACGAAGAGGAGATCATTTTAGGATGTGCGGAGTTCAGACGTGCAAAAGTTTGAGGTGAAAACTGCGCGATGATTCTATGAATGCTCACCGCATGGGCAATGGAAAATTCGTGATTCATTAACATCTCAATCCGAAAGCCGGAAATGACCAGATATCCGATACGGAAAACCCGGCACTTGGCAAAATTGATAACGTCAAAAGTTCGCCAGAGCGTCAAGTGAAAGCGGGGAAACTCTTTTTATGGCTAATCAGTTCTTTTCTCCGCCGACTGGCCGCCAGGGGTGGCGCGCCGCCGAATTCCCCTGACACGCAGATGGTTGCGCTGCTAATATGAGATATGCCTGAGAACCGGCCATTCATCATTCAGGCCGCCATGGTGGCGACCGCCCTGATCGCCGGTGTCGGGATTGGGCATTTTTTCACGGGCCCGCCGGTGGTTCCACCCAAGGTCCAGCCACTTGCCGTCGCAGCCGTGACCCCGCCGCCCCGGGCGGTGGAACGTCCGATGACCCTGGTGGGAACGCCGCATGACCCGGCCAAGCCGAATGGCTCTTCCGCCAGCCATAAGACGCTCGAGGAAATCATGAAGGGCCCGAGCACCGGGGAGCGCACCAGGGAATTGGAAGAGTATGTCCGAAATCTTCCTTCGTCTGGCATTGGCGCCGCGCTCAAGCAATTGCGCGCCCTCCCAGAGGGCACCGCTCGGGATCTCGCTTCCGGGTTGCTGGTCGCGCATTGGATCGAAACCGATCCGGAAGGCGCGCTGCAATTCGCCGCGCAGAACCATGAGTTCGATTACATGACCGCCGACGTTTTCCAGCAGATGGCAAGCAGCGACTCGCAGGGGGCGCTGGCCCGCGCCCAGGCCATTGCCGATCCAAATATGCGCTACCAGGCGCTCCGCGGCGTGCTCAGTTACATGGCCGATATGGATCCGTTAGGCGCGCTGCAGTTAGCCGGCACCCTCGGAAACTTCCCCAATAATGAGCCGCTGAGCCAGATGATTTACCGCCAATGGGCCTCGATGGATCCGCAGGCCGCGGCCGCCGCGGCCGCCCTGGCTTCCGATGGCAACGGCTGGCGCTCACCCGTCGGCCAGGTCCTGCGGAACTGGGCGGGCCAGGACCCGCTATCGGCCATTGCCTGGGCGAACGCCCAATCGGATCCTTCGGCCCAGGCGCGCGATATCGGCCAGATCGTCCGGCAATGGGGCCGCGACGACCCCACTGCCGCGGCCAATTGGGTCAATTCGCTAGGTAGCGGAGCCACGCGGGATGCCGCGGCGGCGGCGCTTGCTTTTTCGTTAGGCGGATCCGACCCGGCAGCCGCTCTCGGATGGGCCCAGAGCATTTCCGACCTGAGCCAGCGCAATAGCGCGCTGGAACGCCTCACCCGCGAGATCATGTACCGCAATCCGTCCAACGGCGCGGCCATCCTGACGGCCGCGGGCATTCCCCAGAACATGATTCCTCCGCCACCCGCTCCCGGGCAGGGCGGCCGGCACGGACGCTAGGCCGGGAGTCTTAAGAGGCTATTTAGGTTTTTGGGGGGCTTTGAAGCAAACGCTCAACGTCCAACGTCCAACGCTCAAGTCAGAAGCGCGCGATGATACTTGGTGCTCGTGTTTTCGGGACACGCCTTCGGTGTTGGGGCCTAGGCGGGAAAACGAACAGGGCAGGGCAAACGCCAGGCCTACGGTAGATTCAGCTTGGCGCGTTCCGCCGCCACTTCACTGGCCATCAGCGGCAGACTACCGGCGCGG
>DASXIK010000030.1:0-1871 GCA_036498025.1 Chthoniobacterales bacterium | reverse complement strand
AATCCATCTGTTGCGGCGTAATCATTTGGGGAAACAATTCCTTCAGCCGGGACTTGTAAGGATCTGCGCCATTCGTAGCGATGGTCAATTCCAGTGCAGCTGTCCACTCCAGTCCAGCACTAAATCCTCCACGACTGGAGCCGGCCGAGGGGGTTGATTGTGCTCGAGTCGTACCCGTGTTTGTCGGAGCACCCCCGCTGCTCACTGCGTTACCGCCGCTTTGAGCACCTGAGACCGTGCCCTGCGACGCGGCCAGCACACCACCTCCCGGCGCGCCTGCCGGAGCCGCTCCGCCTAAGCCGCCGCCCGCCGAATTCTGCGTTGGATGAGCCTTCTCGTCGTTCCAAGCCTTGATCGCGGTATCCATGCAGTCTCTCGATAAGGCATCGTCCCAGCCTTTGAGCGTATCCGCTGCCGCCGCTAGAGCGGCAATGGCGTTCCACTGGAAAAACGGGTTGTTCGTAGTGAAGATCCAGCGATCGTCCGGCCTGCCGGAATAGTCACCCTTGGTTTCATTCGGGCCGAGCTTCGGGTCGTAAATGCGACCGTCCGTTTTCGAGGCGCCGTCGCCCACCTGCGTGTACTGCCGCAGATCGGGCTCGTGAGTGCCACGAATCGCGTGGCCGATGTTGTGGAACTGCGCCAGGATGAGCAGTGCACCGTGCTTCACCTGCTGCACGGTGTCCGGCACTCCATCGGGCCGGTGCATCTCCACCTCGCGGGTGGTTTCATCCACGGTAAGCTCATCATACGTCAGATGAAATTCGCGATACGCCAGCGCCAGGCTCTGAATCACGCTCAGTTGCGCGGGCTCCTCTAAGTCGAAATCGCCCGCGTCATACCAGCCCCCCACGTTCATTCCGGGGATGTGATCGCCGCCTTTGTATTTTCCATCCGTCGCTGCGGCCTGGTTCCAGCCGTCAAATTGCTCCCCGATCACCGGCGCCATGCGCCCATCATCCAGGTGCGAAGCCCCATGCCACACCCGGTATCCTTCGCGAACCGCAACGTGATCCATCTGCTCCGCAAGGTGATGGTCGAGGCTGTCTTCCCAGATCTTTGCGTAGACGTCCTGGGATATCGGGAAAGGGGCGGTGCGCTGGTCTGCATACTCGATTACATACAAACCGGGCTCCTTCACGGGCGTGAAATCGAATTTCGAATACACGTAGCGCAACCACGGCGTCGCAGGCGTGATCGCACCCTCGAACACTTGTTGGTAAGCACCGTTCTCCGTCAGGCGCAACACTCGGGCCGTTTGCGGGCCGTTGTATTTCGGGTCGAGTTCGAGCACCGCTACCTTGGAGAAGCCCGGCGCATATCCCACCTGACTGTGCGCGATGATCGGCAGGCGTGTCCAGTTCGGGATCAAGTCCGGACGGATGTGCCACACGATAGCTCCTATGGTTTTTTCCGAAGGAATCAGCGAACGCAACACAAACCAGCCGTTCTGCGCGCGGTCGCGCCCATCGAAGAGCATCAGGTTGACCGTATCTGATAGGACGTTCACGCGAGCCAACGCGTCATCCACGCCCAAGGTGATGCTCTTTCCTTCGGCAAACGGCAGCGGCTGGGTGTGTCCCTTGGCCTTGTCCCAGTCCTCAAGGTAATAAGCTTTTTTCGGCTCATCCGCCAATGGCAAAGCCTTCGTCATCGCGTCGTTCGGCGTTCGCGGGAAAATGCCGGCTTTGCTTCCGTCCACCACGTAAGCCTTGCCCATGTAGATCGACGGCAGAAACTCCAAATTGAAGCCCGCCCTTCCCGCCAGTTTCTGCGGTAGCGGCTTATCGAGGTTGATACTGACCTTCACCCCGCCTAGCTCCGCTGCCACTTCCAGTGTGTAACTGAAGTCGAACGTCGGGAATGCGAGG
>DASXIK010000029.1:0-5714 GCA_036498025.1 Chthoniobacterales bacterium | reverse complement strand
AAGGCGGCCCTGGGGCATGTCACTCGTCACAATTATGGGGCTTTTTCCAAGCTGGTGGAATCGCTCGATTGGAAAACTTTGCCATCCGCGGTTTCCTTCACTGAAAGCCTTCCCAAGGATGAGAAGAACGCCATGTTGCTTTCCCTCCTGGTGGGGAAATGGGCCGAGTTCGATCCGTCAGCTGCGGTCAGTTATGCCCAGCGAAGTCCCACCGGGGCTACGCGGAATTGGTTATTGAGCAGCGCGATCAGCGGCTGGGCGGATCGTGATTCGAGCGCCGCAGCCGCCTGGGCTCAGCAACTGCCGCCTGGGCCGGTACGTGATCAGGCCCTGCAGACCATCATTTCTGCATTGGCCGAAAAAGATCCTCGGTCGGCCCTGGCTTTCGCGGAAAATTTGCCGGCGGGGCGCACGCGCCAGAATTATTCCTGGCCAATTTTCAACCGTTGGAGCGCGACTGATCCCGCGGCAGCGGCGGCAGCGGCCGCGCAAATGCCGCCGGGAAGCACACGCGACAGCGCTTTTCAGGCGATCGGTTCCACCTGGGCAAATCAGGATCCGGAAGCGGCTTTTGCCTGGGCGACGAATCTGCCTCCGAGCCAGGCGCGCAACAATGCGTTGCAAAATATTCTCTCGAACTGGGCCGGGAAAGATCCGGAAAAAGCCGCCGCGGTGGTTCTGAGCATGCCCAATGGCTCCGCCCGTGAGCAATCGGTGACGAACATTGCGCAACGCTGGGCCCAGACGGATGCCCGGGCTGCGCTCGTCTGGACGCAGTCTTTGCCTGGGGGAGAATCACAAGCGCGGGCTCTCCGCTCTGTGTTGGTCGCATGGGTGCAGAGCGACCCGACGGCCGCCGCGTCCTTTGTGGAAAAAATGCCGCCGGGCCGGGCGCAGGAAGAGGCCACCATGTCCATCGCCATGCAACTGGCGAGCAGCGATGTGCCCAATGCCCTGGCCTGGGCGCAAAAACTTCCCGCCGGCTCCACCCGGCAAAACGCCCTAACGAATATTGTTTCCCAATGGGGGGAAACGGATCCCCGCGCGGCCGCGGCTTTTGCCTTGCAATCCGGTGACAAAGAGGGCCGCACAAATTTGCTGGAAAATGTGGCGCGGCAATGGGTGCGGCTGGATCCGGCCTCGGCGGTTTCGTGGGCGGAAAATCTGCCGGACGCGAAGGCGCGCGAGGCCGTCTTACCAAATGTGATTTCCGCCCTGGCCGAGTCCGATCCGCGCCAGGCTACGCAACTGGTGGCGCAACTTTCCTCTGGAGAATCCCAGGCCAACGCCGCCAGCATGATCGTGGGACAGTGGGCGGCGGAAGATCCGGAGGCGGCCGGCAAATGGGCTGCCTCCTTCCCGGAAGGTGTCACCCGGCAGCGCGCCATGGAGAGTCTGGTTTCGCGCTGGGCGCAAAGTGACAGCGCGGCCACGGCTAACTGGTTGCAAACTCTGGGGCAGGGATCGTCGCGCGACGCTGCCGTGGGGGCGTTCGCCCGGCAAATTGCCGGAAACGATCCGGCCACGGCCGCGCAATGGGCGGAGTCGATTGGGAACGAGGCTTCGCGCAACGGCCAGATCGAATCCATTCTGCGCAATTGGCTTAATACCGATTCGAGCAGTGCGAGTGCCTGGATTGCGGCCTCCTCTCTTTCCCGCGAGATAAAGGCGCATTTGCTGCCTCCCCAATGAGGAACCGCCATGAAAGCGAAAAAGAAGTCGCGCACGGCGAAAGAGCGCGCGGTTCGCGTCGGGCAGATTCTCAAGATCCTCCATAAGTGGGGAATTCATACCCTGGGGGAATTCGCCCGGCTTGATCAGGAGCAACTGGCCGCGCGGCTCGGGCCCGAAGCGGTGCGGTTGTGGGAACGCGCCCGGGGAGAATCGCGCCGGTTGCTGAAACTGGTGCAGCCGCCCGAGTCGTTTCTGGAGAGTTTCGAATTCGAACACGAAGTGGAGACGCTGGAGCCGCTCCTCTTCATTCTCCGGCGCTTGTTGGAGCAACTTTCCCGGCGCCTTCAGGGGATTTATCTCGTCGCCCAGGAGCTGACTTTGCAAATCCATTTCAGCAACCGGCAGCATGATGAGCGCTGCTTTAAAATTCCCCAGCCGACCAATCAGGTCGATCTCCTCTTCCGCATGCTGCATACGCATCTGGAAAATTTTCAATCGGAGCACCCGATCGTGGCCGTCTCTCTGGAGGCGCACCCGGCCCGGGCGGCCCAGCAACAGTTCGGTTTGTTTGCCACGGCCTTGCGCGATCCCAATCAACTCGGCGAAACTCTTGCCCGCCTCGTGGGTTTGTTAGGCCGGGATCGGGTGGGCACACCGGTTCTGCAAGAGACGCATCGGCCGGATATTTTTCGGATGGAACCATTTGCCTGGCAATTGGACGATCACTCTGAGGCGGGGGCGATTGATCTGCATCGTCCGGAAGGCGAGAGAAACGTGGAGGGGCGAGCTCCGGCGAGCCCTCGGGCAAGGCGTCGCCGGAGCTCCGCCCTCCGTGAGCCCGGGATTTTGCCGCAACCGGAAAAAGCGCCCTTGGCAGCGCTGCGCCGTTTCCGGCCGGCGCCGGTTGCTTCCGTCCTGCGGGAGACAGAGCGGCCGATTCATCTGCGCAGTTCTGAGTTCAACGGAGCCGTAGCGGAAGAACGCGGCCCTTATCTGACTTCGGGGAATTGGTGGGACGATCAGCAATGGAAGCGAGAAGAATGGGATCTGCAGCTCGGGGATGGGGCCATCCTGCGTTGCCATGAAAATGGCGAGGGCTGGTGGATCGACGGCCTTTACGATTGATCGCTTCAACGCTTTAACGCTTTAACGATGTAACGATGTAACGCTTCACCAATCCCATGCCTTACGTCGAGTTGCATGCCTGCAGCGCATTCAGTTTTTTGCGCGGCGGCTCCGGGCCTGAGCATCTGGCCATTACCGCCGCCGAATTGCAGATGCCGGCAGTCGCCTTGCTCGATCGCGATGGCGTTTACGGAGCGCAACGCTTTTCCGTGGCAGCGCGGGAAAATGGGGTGCGCCCCATCGTCGGTTGCGAGCTGACCATGGAAGATGGAGCTGTCTTGCCAGTGCTGGTGGAGAATCGCACGGGTTATAAAAATTTGTGCGAGCTGCTCACCCAGGCGCATCTGCGCAGTGAAAAGGGAAAATGCGCGGTGCAGTGGGATGAGCTCCCTCCTTTTTCTGAAGGACTCGTCGCGTTGTTGGGGGCCCAATCTGATCCGGGTAGCGCACGCGTCTCGCGTGCTGGTTTGAAAGCCCGGCCGCTCCTTCACCCGCGTTACGGCGGCGTCTCGCCGAAACGGACTTTGCAAAGTTCGCGACGACGAGACGTCGTCGCCAGCACGCGAGACGCGCGCGCTACCCGGACGGTGGCGGAGCGCGCGCGGTTCTTAATAGACACGTTTGGGCACAGGAATGTCTTCGTCGAAATTCAGCGGCACCTCCTGCGCGGAGAGGAGCGCTTGAACCAGCCACTGATTGACCTGGCGCGGGCCGAGCAACTGCCGCTTCTGGCCACTAACGGCGTGCAGTATGCCACGGCTTCCGGACGCCAGGTCCTGGATGTTTTTACCTGCATGCGCGAGCACACTCATCTTGATGCCGCCGGCAAATGCCTGACGCGCAACGCGGAACGGCATTTGAAGAGCGACGCCGAAATGCGCTCTCTCTTTGGCGATCTCCCCGAAGCCATCGAGAACACGGCGATTCTGGCGGAACGGCTGACCTTCTCGCTGGAAAACATCGGATATGAATTTCCCGATTTTCCCGTTCCCGCCGGTCACGACATGGATTCGTTCCTGCGCACCATCGTGCTGTTCGGCGCGCAACAGCGTTACGCCGCCATCAGCACGGCGGTGAAACAACAGCTGGAAGAAGAACTCGCGCTCATCAGCCGCTTAAAATTTCCTGGCTACTTCCTGATCGTCTGGGACATCGTCAATTTCTGCCGGGAACACAACATCATGGTGCAGGGACGGGGAAGCGCGGCCAACAGCGCGGTTTGTTATTGTCTCGGCATTACCCCGGTCGATCCGGTGAGCAATCATCTGGTCTTCGAGCGCTTTCTCAGCGAGAGCCGCAAAGGCTGGCCCGATATTGATCTCGATCTGCCCAGCGGCGATCGGCGCGAGAGCGTGATCCAGGAAATTTACCGGCGCTACGGCCGGCACGGCGCGGCCATGACGGCCAATGTCATTACCTATCGCGGCAGAAGCGCGGCCCGGGAAATCGGGAAGGCCTTGAATTTTTCGGCGGGTATGCTCGATCGATTTTCTCATTTGTTCGCTCATGGCGACTTCCCGCACACGCTCGATTTGCAGTCGCAGATCGAGCAGGCTGGTTTGCCCAGGGAACATCCGCGCATGGGGGCATTTGTGCAGTTGTATCAGGCGATCTACGGCTTGCCGCGTCATCTCGGCCAGCATTCCGGCGGGATGATCATTTGCCAGAACCACCTCAGCTCTTTTGTCCCGCTGGAGAATGCTTCCATGCCGGGGCGAGTGGTGGCGCAGTGGGACAAGGACGACTGCGAGGATCTGGGCATCGTCAAAGTTGACCTGCTGGGGCTGGGCATGATGTCGGTGATGCAGGATGCGTTCGAACTCTGCCGCGAGTGCGGGCATCCTCTCGATCTTGCCCATATTCCCAAGGATGACCCGGCCACCTTCGAGATCATGCAAAAGGCGGATACCATCGGCGTTTTTCAAATCGAAAGCCGCGCGCAAATGGCGACGTTGCCGCGAATGAAGCCAAAATGTTTTTACGACGTGGTCATTGAAGTAGCTCTTATTCGGCCCGGCCCCATTCAAGGCGACATGGTGCATCCCTACCTGGCCCGGCGCGCCGGCCGTGAGGAAGTGACCTATTTTGATGCGCGACTGGAGCCGATTTTGCAACGCACCCTGGGTGTTCCGTTATTCCAGGAGCAAATGCTCAAGATCGCCATGGTCATGGCCGATTTTTCTGGAGACGAAGCGGAAGAGCTGCGGCGGGCTCTCAGTTTTCATCGTTCCGAGGAACGGATGAACAAAGTGAGCCTGAAATTGCGCGCGGCCATGTTGCGAAAAAAGGTGGCTCCGGAAGTGATCGACAAAATCATTCAAGCGATCGGCTCCTTCGCGCTTTACGGATTTCCTGAATCGCACGCCATCAGTTTTGCCATCCTGGCTTATGGCAGCGCCTATCTGAAGGTGCATCGGGCGCCCGAGTTTTACGCCAGTTTGCTGAACAATCAGCCGATGGGTTTTTATACGCCGGCCACCATCGTGAAGGATGCCCATCGGCATGGTGTGAAGATGAAACCGGTCTGCGTGGCGCAATCGCAATGGCGTTGCACGGTTGTTTCTGACAACACGGTGCAGTTGGGTTTTTGTGTGGTCAACGGGATGCGCGAGGAGCACGCGGAAGAGATCATCCAACTACGGGGAGAGCGTCCGTTCGATTCGATTGAAGATTTCAAGAGACGCATTCGGCTTGCCAAAGAAGAGCTACGCACTCTGGCTGAGCTCGGCGCGCTCAACGGCTTTGCCGATCACCGCCGTGCTGCCATGTGGGCGGTGGAGGAAACCTTGCACGAAGACCTTCTGGGTAGCGCACGCGTCTCGCGTGTCGGTTTGAAAGCCCGGCCGCTCCTTCACCCGCGTTACGGCGGCGTCTCGCCGAAACGGACTTTGCAAAGTTCGCGACGACGAGACGTC
>DASXIK010000028.1:0-4283 GCA_036498025.1 Chthoniobacterales bacterium | reverse complement strand
GTCTTTGGGTTCGGGGGAGCGAGGACCCGTGCCGCCCCAAGAAAAACAATCGCTTTGCGGTTGGCCACCATGGTACTCTTCCCGCCTCACCAAAAAAAAGCCTATGCTACACATCATCTGGTCCATCATCGTCGGTGCCATCGTCGGTTGGCTGGCGGAAGTCCTTCTTCCCGGCCAGCAGCATCTCGGGTTTATCAAGTGCGCGCTTCTCGGCATCGCCGGTTCAATCGTCGGCGGCCTGATCGCGCGCCTCTTCTCCAAGCCCACTCCCGGATCGTCCTTTCATCCGGCCGGGTTTATCATGTCCGTCATCTGCGCGGTTTTGCTCCTCTTCCTCTGGGGCAGGTTTTACCCCGGTTGACCGGGCTTTCTGGCAGCTCATCTGGCAGGGGCGATTGACCCAATCGCCCGCTCCATGCTTTAGCCAATGGAAGGGCGTTTCGCTGGACCGCCTCGGCGTCCTGCCTATCTTCTCTGCTCCCATGAAGACGCGTGATTTCACCAGCGACGCCGAGGTGGCGGCACTGGTCCAGGCCTTCGAAGAGGCCACCATTCCCGCCTTCGAGTTCAATCATCTGGCCCATATAGCCGTCGCCCTGAGCTACATGGACCACTGGCCGCAGGAGAAAGCACTCGAGCGCATGCGGCTTTCTATTAAGAGATTCGCCAGCCATCACGGGGCGGATCAGCTTTACCACGAGACTCTCACCACCTTCTGGATGCGGCTGCTGGGCCATCTTCGCGGCGTTTACCAAATCGATCTTCCTCTCTGGCGGCGCATCAATCTGATCGTCGAACGTTGGGGCACGCGCCACCCGGTGGAAGCGCATTATTCCCGGGAATTGCTCGGCTCCCCGGCGGCGCGCGCCGGCTGGGTGGATCCCGACCGGTTGCCCCTGGCATTTTAATCGGCGGCTCCGACTTGCGGACGACCGATCTTCCGCTACACTACCGCCTTCGTTATGGCAGAGAGCACGGAAACGTTGGACCTCAAGGAATTCCAATTGCACGAAAAGGACACCGGCAGTGCCGATGTCCAGGTAGCGCTGTTAACCCAGCGGATCGCGCAATTAACGGAACATTTGAAGAGCAACGCCAAAGATCACTCCTCGCGTCGCGGCCTCCTGAAAATGGTGGCACAACGCCGCAGCCTTCTCGATTACTTGAGCCGGGCAAAATCCGATCGCTACAAGCACCTGATCGACAAGCTGAACCTGCGGAAGTAGCCCGGGTTGAAATCGACGGCCGGTGTTCGCAAGACGTTCTCGGCTTCGCCCTAACGAAAAAACTAAACCGTAACGCGCCTACCAGGCCGATACAGCACCTTGGATTCTAGGTTTTAGCCCCGACCAAGCGGGGTTAAAACCTACAGTCAGGGTGACCGGCCTGGAACTCGCACATCCAGGAAAGCCATATGCAACACAAGGTCACAGCCCAAATCGGGTCCAATTCCATCTCCATCGAGACCGGCAAAATCGCCAAGCTCGCCGACGGCGCCGTTATCGTCTCGTGCGGCGACACCATCGTCATGGCCAGCGCCGTCTCGGCCACTTCTATTAAAGAGGGACAGGACTGGTTCCCGCTCACGGTCGATTACCGCGAAAAAGCCGCCGCCGTGGGAAAGTTTCCCGGCGGTTACTTTAAGCGTGAAGGCCGGCCCTCCGAAAAGGAGACACTCACATCGCGCATGACGGACCGGCCCCTTCGGCCGCTCTTTCCAGCCGGTTATCTTTACGACACGCAGATCATCTCGATGCTGCTCAGCGCGGACGGTCAGAACGATCCGGATATTCTTGCGATCAATGGCGCCTCAGCGGCACTTTGCGTTTCCGATATTCCGTTCGCGGGACCGATCGGCGCGGTCCGCGTGGGTCGCGTGAGCGGCGAGTTCGTCGCCAATCCGACGCACGAGCAACGCAACGAGAGCGATCTCGATCTTGTCTACGTCGGCACGGAAAACGACGTCATCATGATTGAAGGCGCGGCGCAGGAAATTCCGGAAGCGGATTTCATCAAGGCACTCGAATTCGCGCACCTCAGCGCGAAGGAAATGATCCGCATTCAAAAAGAACTGGCCGCCGCCGCCGGCAAACCGAAACGCGAGATGCCATTGATGACGGTGAATCAGGACATCCTCGAAGTCGCGTATCAGGTCGCGGGCGATCGCATCGAAGGCGCGCTCTACAACGAGAGGAAGGTTGACCGCAGCAAAGCCGTCAATGCGCTTAAAGAAGAAGTGAAGACGAAGGTGCTCGAAAAATTTCCGGAAGCCAACAACTTCGCAATCGCGCAGGCCTTCGATTACGTGCAGAAAAAGGCTTTCCGCATCAGCGTGCTCGACAAACAAAAGCGCATGGACGGACGCGGTTATCAGGATATCCGCCCGATTACGTGCGAAGTCGGCGTTCTTCCGCGCTCACATGGTTCCGCGATTTTCCAGCGGGGCGAAACCCAAGCGCTCGCGCTGGTGACACTGGCGCCGATTGAAGAAGCGCAAAACATTGATGCTTACGGTGGCGGCGAGACTTCAAAGAGCTTCCTGCTCCATTACAATTTTCCGCCTTTCAGCGTCGGCGAAACCGGTCGAACCGGCGGCGCAAGCCGTCGCGAGATTGGTCACGGCGCGCTGGCCGAGCGTTCGCTTGAGCCAATCATTCCGGGCACGGAAGCTTTCCGGTACGCGGTTCGAATCACGAGCGAAATCATGGAATCGAATGGTTCCAGTTCGATGGCCAGTGTTTGCGGCGGCATGCTTGCGTTGATGGATGCAGGCGTTCCGATCAAGACGCCAGTTGCAGGAATTAGCTGCGGGTTAGTCACCGAGTTCGGCCAAGGCGGCGAGCTAAAACGCTACGAACTCCTCACCGACATCCTCGGTTCCGAAGATCATTTCGGTGACATGGATTACAAAGTCTGCGGCACGGAAACCGGCATCACCGGTTTTCAGCTGGATCTCAAACTCGCCGGCGTTAGCCACAAAATCATGGCCGAGGCGACGATGCGCACGAAAGAAGCGCGCACGAAGATTCTCGCAATCATGGCCGAGGCGATCGACAAGCCGCGCGCGGAATTGTCCAAGTACGCGCCGCGCATCGAGACGATCAAAATCAATCCGGAGAAAATCGGCGCTCTCATCGGGCCCGGCGGCAAGACGATTAAAGGCATCGTGGCCGAGACCGGCGCGGAAATTAATATCGACGACGATGGATCAGTGCACATCTACGCCACCAGCGGCGAATCGATGGCCCGGGCCAAGGAAATTATCGGCGGCATGGCGCGCGAGATTGAGATCGGGCAGCTCTACCAGGGGCGCGTTGTCTCCACCAAGGAGTTCGGCGCGTTCGTCGAAGTTTTTCCCGGCAAAGACGGCCTCGTTCATATTTCCGAGCTGGCCGACTTCCGCGTCAAGCGCACGGAAGACGTGGCCAAGATCGGCGAAATCATGTGGGTGAAATGCATCGGCATCGACGACAAGGGACGAGTCAAACTCTCCCGCAAAGCCGCGCTCAAAGAGCGCGCCGAAATCGAGACCGGTCAGCCCGCTCCCGCCGAAATGCACGCCTGATCCAGCAGTGGTGGGTCGAGCTCTCGGCAGCTCGTTTTAGCGCTGAACTGAAACAATCTTGAAGGAGATCGCTTCCTCCCACGAGGCCGCGTCGATCCGTCATCCCATGACCACGCCCGCCCGCATCTCCTACGCCATTTTGGCGGTTACGCTCCTGCTGGCGGGCTTCTTGCATTTGGGATCGCCACTCCTCGCGGTCCTGTTTTCCTACTTCACCCTGCGCCAGCTGCTTCTGCTGACCAAGGCCAAATGGCTAGCCCTGATCCTGTTCGTTCTGCTCGTGGCCGGGATTAGTTATGCCGGAGTTCGCTTTACCCGCGCGGCCGTGATCGCGGTGCCGGACATCGCGGAGAACTCCATTCCCTCCGCCAGCGCGTGGGCCCAGGCTCGCCAGATTGAGCTGCCCTTCACCGACTTCGAAAGCTTGCGCGCGGTCGTAATCGACACCTTGAAGGAGCAGGCCCAATACGTGCAGAACGTCGCTCAATTCGCTCGCGCCATCACGACGACCCTGGTCTTCGTCGTCATCGGCATGGTCATCGCCGTGAGCGTGTTTTTGAACAGCCGCATGGAACCGTTTGCGGTGGCCAATCCGCCGATGGACAATTTGTATTCTGTCGTCACGCGCGAGATCGCCGCCCGCTTCCGTGATTTTTACCGCAGCTTCGCCACGGTGATGGGAGCGCAGATCACCATCTCGCTCATCAACACCCTCCTG
>DASXIK010000027.1:0-3371 GCA_036498025.1 Chthoniobacterales bacterium | reverse complement strand
CTTGATCCTGCGGCCTCTGCCGGCCAAGGCGAAGTAGGTACGCAGCAGTTGCCCAGCCCCTCTGTCATCCTGAGCGCAAGCGAAGGACCTCCCACGCGCTCCATGGATGACACAA
This sequence comes from Chthoniobacterales bacterium, assembly GCA_036498025.1. GTDB lineage: Bacteria > Verrucomicrobiota > Verrucomicrobiia > Chthoniobacterales > UBA10450 > JBBRDU01. The sequence goes on along the minus strand of DASXIK010000027.1, from coordinate 3,256 downwards.
GTGACAAAGCGTGCCGCCGCCTGATTGGGTGGAATCCTTCGCCGTCTTCGCTGGCTCAGGATGACAAGCCACCAGCTCCTGGACAGGCGACAAAAACGCTCCCCGTTAGACAAAATCAGCATTTGGCGGCGTCTTGATTATAAAAGACCGTGAATAGGTCATGGACAATGTCGCTACCCATGAAAGTTGGAAGTTTCACTTTTCCGAGCTCGCTCCCGGGCTCCTTCTCTTTGCCCGTCAATGGGTTCGATCGGCGGCCGACGCGGAGGACATTGTCCAGGAAGCCTTCGTGCGGTTCTGGCGGCAGAACCGGGATGTGGCCAATCGCGGCCTGCTTTACGCCACGGTTCGTTCCGTGGCCCTGGATCTCATTCGCCGGGACAGCCGGCGTGCGCGGCGCGAGGCCGAAGCCTACTCCGATGTCCCCCAGGCGATCGAACCGCAATTCGAAGGAGCGGACGATTCATCACTTCTGCTGGCCGGTGCCATCAATCGGCTGCCCCACGAACAGCGGGAGGTGTTGGTCATGAAGATTTGGAACGACCTGACCTTCGCCGAAATCGCAGAGGGTCTGGGCATTTCGCCCAACACGGCCGCTTCGCGTTATCGCTATGCCCTGGCCTCTTTGAAAAAGGATCTCCTGCCGCAATGAACGATTTTTCCGACATCGAAAAGGAACTGAAGAAGTTGCGACCGTTGCGGCCGTCGCCACATCTGCTGGCCGCCATCGAGAAAGAAATCGGGGAACCGCAGGGGGCGCAGCCTTCCGCTCCCGCTTCTTTTCGCAAATACACTATCCTGTTTCCGCGCTTTCGCTTCAGCCTGGGTCTCGGCCTGCTGGCGGCCGCCGCGGCCGTGGTGCTGCTGGTCGTGCGGGTGAATTTGCCGACGTCGTTTCGCGCGCAGCCGCGGGTTGCTGCGGCCAGTCCGCAGCCGGGAGCAGCGCCGTCTGGCGTGCCGTCATCGGCCCAGTTCATCCCTGCCGGCGCCACCCGGGTGGTCTATCGGACGCGCAACGAGGGGTTGCTTTTCCCTTCGGGATCGGACCGTCCCGTGCGGCGCGTCCGTTCCCATGGCCGCGAGACTCTGCAGTGGCATAACCCGGAGACCGGCGCATCACTGCGCGTCTCTTATCCCAGCGAAGAAGTGCGGCTCATCCCCGTCGCCGGCCAATGATTTCCATGAACGACTCTGTCGCCATCACTCACCCTCCCGCTGCTCTCAGACGCAGCGGGACAAGTGCTGAACGTTTAAAATAACACTTAACCAAAACCGAACCATGAAAACAAAAACCATCCTTAGTCTAGCGATCACACTCTTCCTGGGTGCGAGCGCTTTTGCGCAACCACCCGTCCCACCGGTGCCTCCCAACCCGCCGCCCCCGCCGAATCCGCCGGATCATCGCGATAAAATGCCGAAGGTCCCGGTGACCTTTCTGGGCGTCGAAACCTCCGATGTTCCGCGGGTCGTTAGCGAACAGCTGGGCCTGGCCAAGGGATTCGGCCTGGTGGTTGATTATGTCGTGCCGGACGGGCCGGCCGCCGCCGCCGGGGTCCAGCAAAACGACATCCTCAAGATGTTAAACGATCAAATCCTGACCGAGCCGGATCAGCTGTCGAAGTTAATTCGCAGTTATTCCGAGGGCACGACCATCACGTTGACCGTTCTGCGCAAGGGCCAGGAGCAGAAGATCCCGGTGAAATTGACCAAGAAAGACGTGCCGCAACGGCGGTCCGAGGGTGGACACATGCGTGGCGATTTCAAGATGGGTGACATGGACATGGATATGGATACGGGGATGAACATGGAGGGAGTGCGCGATTGGGCTAACGATTTGAAAGAACACGTGACCAGCGCGAACAAGGACATGGTTCGCGAGATGGTGACGAAAGCGCATGAGCAGATGGCCCGGGCGCGTGAACAGGCTTTGCAGGCAGGCGAGCGCGCCCGCCAACAAGCGGAACGCATTCGTGAGCAGGCTGAGCGCATTCGGGAAGCCACCCGCTCCGCTGATGGCAGAATCAAGTTCACCCGTAGCAATGACGCGGGACTGACCACGACCAGGATCGATCTCGCCAGGGCGCAGATTGTTTTTTCGGACGACAAAGGTGAGCTGCGCCTGGAGAACAACGATGGGAGGAGAATTTTAACCGCGAAAGATCCGCAGGGCCGCTTGTTGTTCAGCGGGCCGGTGGAAACGCCGGAAGATATGGCCAAGTTGCCGGCGGAGGTGCGGGATCGTTACACCAAACTGCAGCAGCACGATCTGCCTTCCGTCGCTTCTCCGGCGGAGAATAATGAGGATGAGGATGAGTCAGAAGAAATGGATGATGGGGAAAGTGATGAGCCGTCCGTCGAGCAGATTTCCACGCCGGCTTCCCTTTCGCAGATGTTCACGATTTGAGGGGGAGACTCCGCCGAGCTTCTTAACCTTGCTTGGCCAGCCATGAACGCTTACGGGGCAGGCCGCTTGGCGGAGTTTCTCTTGTCCATTTCAGGGCGATCCTGGCCTCCCGCAGGGCGGAGTTTGCTTGCCGTCTCCAAGGTTGTGGCCCCGCACCTCTCGTTGGGTTAGGCGGCCACTTTCCCTTAAAAAGAGAAGAATATTGAGGCTTGACTGAAGATAACGCAATCGGTTAAACGCTCTCAAGCCGCAAAGCCCTAACCACTCACCGAATGTGACAAGGAGAGAAAATGCCCGCCGCGAAAACAAGCGCTAAGACCGTGTTCTTCCTGGCCGCAGCATGCTTCTGTGCTGCACGAATAACTTATGGGCAAAGCGTCGACACCATAGTCGAAATCCCGACTACAGGCCATGGTTCTGCTCTTGTCGAGATCCCAACGATCCGCCAGGAGACAGACGATTCGAACTCGGAAGCCAAGATCACGATGGCGAGGGAATACAAGTCGACCAAAGAGGTGGTCGAGCAGGAAAAGCCGATTTTCTGGCGGTGGTACGCAGAGGCGGGTTATGAGTCCGAATATAACTTTCGCGGAACGAATCTAACGCCGGGCGCTGATGGAGCAGGCACTTTCGACGTAGAAGTGAGCAAATCCAACTTCACCTTGGGATTCTACGGTATCCACCAGTTTGGAAAGGCGTCTTCACCGAGTTGGTCGATTGGCGAAGGCGGGGGTGGCTGGGTAGCCACGACTCAGATGGTTCCCAATGTGGGACCTATTCCCTACACTCGATTTCCAACAACTGTTCAAACTCGTTTCAACGAGTTAGACATTTTCCTTTCTTACAAATTTT
>DASXIK010000026.1:0-2085 GCA_036498025.1 Chthoniobacterales bacterium | reverse complement strand
CGGCGACATCACTTGGCAATTTCTCCTGGAGGCCATGACGCTGACCGGGACGGGCGGCGTGATCGCCCTGGTCCTCACGAATGGTCTGGTGTGGCTCATCCGCGTTGCGCTCCAATGGCCAGGCAGCGTACCCATGTGGGCTGCGGTAACGGGGATCGCCGTAAGCGTGAGTATCGGATTGATTTTCGGTGTGTGGCCGGCGATGAAAGCCGCGAAACTGGATCCTGTCGAAGCGCTCCGCTACGAATAGCGCCAACAATTATCATCCACTCAAAATCCAATTTTCTTAGAGGGATTTTCCCAGAGCGGACTTCTCGCTATTTGTTCCGGCTGCGCGATTGAGCCAAGGCAGAATGATCCGTGGAATCGGCCGCGGCAAATCTCAGCGTTCCGCCTGGCTGATCCAGCGAAGCCAGGGCCATCTTTTCCAACCGAATGGAGGGCGGCGGAGCGTCGACATTGCGCACAGGGCGGATGAGGTTATCAGAATCGTCCTGCTGCTGCAGTGTGACGACGGTCTGTCTGGTGTAACTGAGCGCCTCGTAGGGCACGCCTGGACAAAAATACGGCCGGGCGGGAGCGGGCGGAACGCCATACCGGGCGTTTAACAAGTGCGGCACCTGGAAAGAGCCAGCCAATAGCAGGCATGCGGCTGCTGCTATCCATACTTCGCGATGACTGCTCGGCCGCGACCACCACGAAAGCTTCCTGTCGTCGGCGGGCCGAGGGCGTGAGCGGGTGAAGGGATAGAGCGACCGCGCCAGTTCTTCACAAGAAGCGAAACGGTCCTGAGGATTTTTCGCCAGGCACCGGGCGATGACGCGATCGAGCGCCCTGGGCACCGCCGGATTGCGCTCAGAAGGCGGCATCGGTTCGGCAGTCAGAATCTCCGCGCACACCGCGCCCACCGATCTGCCGTCGAAAGGACGAACACCGGTCAGCATCTGATAGAAAACAATGCCGAACGAAAATTGGTCGGAGCGCTGATCCTGGGGTTGACCCTTAATTTGTTCGGGGGCCAGGTAAGCAGGCGTGCCCATGACGCGATCGGAACCGGAAACTTGAGTCGCCAGGCGCGCAATGCCAAAGTCACCGAGCTTTACCTTTTCATCCGGTGTGACGAAGATGTTTCCCGGCTTGATATCGCCGTGGATGATTCCCGCTCGGTGAGCGAGCGCGAGAGCGCCGGCGAGATCCGCGGCCCAGGCACAAGAGCGCTGCACCGTCAGTGAAAATGGACCTAAACGCTGCTCCAGAGTCTTGCCGGCAATGTATTCCATCACCAGGAACGGAGTGCCGCGTTCATCGATGCCCACGTCGTAGAGTTGCACGATGGAGGGATGGGAGAGCTGGCCGACAAGCTGAGCCTCGCGCAGGAACTGTTCCTCGAGATCCTCGCCAAAACTGTCGATGAAAGTTTTCATGGCCACGGTGCGGCCGATGACGTTGTCGCGCGCTTTTTCGACGCGGCTCGTAGTTCCGGAGCCGATGAATTCCAGAGCTTCGTAGCGGCCTTTTTGCAGTGTGATCATCAGGCTGAGCGCAGCAGGCGCGCCGGGCGGTCGCGGAAGCTATTCCCAATGGCATTGGATTGCGGCACAGGAGCCGGAATCGGCTTCTTGCGCGCGAGAGGAAAGAGCTCTTCCGCCAGAGCGTCAGCCGCAGCGTAGCGCGCCGCGGGATCCTTGGCCAGACAGCGCGCAACCAAGTTGTCAAACGCAGCCGGCAGGGAAGAATTTGCGTGGGATGGCGGGAGCGGCGTCGAAGAGAGAACGCGGCCGCAAATGCCTTGTAATGAGTCGGCGTCGAACGGCCGTTTCCCAGTCACCATTTCGTAGAGAACGACGCCCAGAGAAAAGAGGTCCGAGCGCGCATCTTGCGGCTTGCCCACGATCTGCTCCGGGCACCAATAGGCAGGCGTTCCAAGAAGAGGAGTGGCCCCCGTATCGTGGCTGGCCAGCCGGGCCATGCCAAAGTCCATCAGTTTCACGCGGCCGTCATCGGTGATGAGCATGTTCGCGGGCTTGACGTCGCCGTGAATAACACCTTTGCGGTGGGCGACACAAAGCGCGCTGGCCATCTGCC
>DASXIK010000025.1:0-12828 GCA_036498025.1 Chthoniobacterales bacterium | reverse complement strand
CCCACCGGCTCCCCGGTTGCTAGAACCTTCAGTTGCGATCGAGACATTTCGAAAGCGATTCGATAACACTTGTCGTAATCGCTCCGTGATCTCATTCGGATGGACGTCCGACTTTCCCGCAAAAGGCATCTTTTCATAATTCTCCACGTAATCTTTCAAATACAACAGAGTTGCTCGCGTGTTATCCGTGAAGACGACATGTAATTCCTGGCTGTGCATGTCTGCCGTCTTCTTGACGGTCGAAGGTCTTTCCCTGGAGTCGGACGGAGGTTTGGATTTCGCCCTGCTGGATTGCGCCGGCGTGGGTGTCGGGACCTCGAAAATCGGCGCGGGCAGACGATCCGCTGTGACAAAGAACAGCCCGGCGGCAAAGAAAAAAAGCGCTTTTCGATTCAAGTTCGTCCGCTCGCGCTAATGGCTGGCCCCGGCCGCGGGCGCCGATCCCCTGCGAAATATTGCTGTGTCATTTAGGAGAAGACCTTTCATGGTGACCTGGGCAGTTTGTCCGTCGCTATTGGGCGTCAGAGTCCAGGCTATCTCTCCAGCCACTCCTGTGCGCCAGGAAATGGTGTTGCCACTTGCCGTAACCGGGCGTGTTCCGCCGCCCAGATTATGACTGAGCGCAACCGCGGTCGCTGCCGGATCGACCGCAAGAGTCGTGGGCGTATGACCGAGAAGGCCTTGACTGATTTTCCCATTCCAAACTCCAGCGAACCGTGCCGGACCCTGATGAACCGGCGCCGCGACGGAGGCAGAGCGGGTCTGTGATTCAGGGAAGCCCTCGACGTCAGAGCTTGTCGCTTTCAATTTCGCGGAATGTTTCGGTGTTGGTTTTGGTGCCTCAGATTGTGCTGGCGTTGGCGTCGGTGCAGGCGTGGGATTTTCCGGGACTTCTTGAATCGGCGCGGGCAGCCGGTGCGCACTGATTAACACGAACGCAGTGATCAGCAAGCCGCAGAACGTTCGCCGCAAAATAGACATCTTGTTATGGCGCAGACAGCTGCGCGGTATAGACTTGTCCGTCCGCGTGGCATTCATAGGTGCCGCTTCTTCCGTCGTCGCTGAAGCGCACGATGAATGACTCAGGCTCCCATTTAACATTTTTCGGCTGAGAGATCACTTCATCGGTCACGGCGTGTAAGGTCGAACCATCCAAGACCCCGTTAAACCTAACAACCATGTCACCGTACCTGCTGGTTTGCGTCATCGTGCCAGACCTGCGATCACTCGCCAGGTTGATCGCGATCGGCACAGGGGAACGGCCGCCCTTGCCAATTATTCCTTTATAGGCCGGGCCCATCCTGGTCACGTTTGCGGACCGCGCGGACAAATCGGCGACGTAAGTCTTTCCCCCCGCGAGACATTCGTACCCCGCGCTCTTACCATCATCGGCGAAACGCAGAGTGAACGATTCAGGCGCCCATTGAATTCCGGGAGGTTGGGAAACGACATCACCGGTGACTGCGTGCAGTTCGGTGCCTTCACAAACACCAGTGAATTTTACAACAATGTCGCCGTGCTTGCCGCTTTGGGTCATCGTGCCGGATTTCAGATCGGGAGCGAGCGTGATGGTAAGTGGTACGCTGTAGGTGTTTCCAGAAGCGACCTTCCCGTGAATTGTACCTGTGTAAATTGGCGGAACCTGACTTAACGGCACTTCTTGTTTAAAAGCTTTTTTTGGATCGAGGTTCGCTTTCACTTCGCGCGGCAAATAACCTTCCAGAAAAAGAATATATGTTGCTTCGCCTAGCGTGAGATCAGCGCGTCGCAACGGTGTTGTGCCGATGAGGGTTCCATTTTGCAGCACCTTCGCTCCTGCCGGAACGCTATTCAGCTCGACGACAGCCGTGGCGCGCTGGAGCGAAACGGTTCCCAATTCCGTAACGCGACCTTCCCTTACCTCTACTTGTCTTTCCAAGGTCTCATAACCATCGAGAATGATGCGCATCGGGTAAGTGCCAGCACGCATATCTTTGAACGTGGCTGGACTCTTGCGCGCTTCCTGCCCACCGAGTGTCACCGTGGCGTCAGAAGGCGCGGTGTCGACCGTGACGCTGCCGAAACCAAGTACGACCGGCGCGACGGGTGCGGCAGCGATTGTCGGTGCCGGAATCGGCGTCGCAGGAATCGGCGCCACGGTCGGTGATCTGCTCGTCACGCCATCCAACGGTTGGCCGGTGTTGCGGAAGACCCAGAAATACCAGACGCATGTCGCAATGATTAGAAGAACGACGACCGCTCCGACCAAGGTGCCCGACTTACCCGCCGGGGTTCCTGGATCCGGTGCGGCGCGGCGTGTCTTGGACGACGGTGCCTCTAGTCGGTTTAAGACATCGTTGATCGATTGGGGTCGCCGTGCCGGATCTTTCGCGAGACACGCTTGCACCACTTCCTCCCACGCCTGATCCACCGGGGTCCCGTCAACTTCGAGGTCTTTGCGCCGCTGCGTCATCGACGGTGGGATCTTCTCCCGAATCTGCCGATCGACGTTGCCGGAATAAAACGGCGGTCTGCTGGTGAGCAATTCGTAGATGCTGGCGCCGACGGAATAAATATCGTCGAGATGATCTCCGCGCTCGCCGTCAAGTTGTTGCGGACTCATGTAGAGCAGGGTGCCGCTTTTCCCGCGGTCCATTGTTAACATGCTCATCGAGTCACTCAGGCTGCGCGCGATCCCGAAGTCCGCGACCTTGAGTTCGCCGCGCTGGTTCACCATTAAATTCGTTGGCTTGAGATCGCGGTGAACGATGCGCGCGTGATTATGCGCGTAATCGAGAGCGCCGCATAGCTGGCTCACCCATTCTTTCAGCTCTTGCGGCTCGAAAATCTTGTGTGGCTTGTCCGCGCGCAAATTCGACAGGGTGTCGCCGTCGACATATTCCATCGAGATGCAACCCGATGTGTCATCGTGCACAAAATCGTAAATGCGGACGATGTTCTTGTGCGTCAGTTCGAGACTGCGTCTGGTCTCGCGCTTCAGGTCACCCAGCACGGCCCGGTCGTGAATAATCAGATCGGGCAAGAACTTGAGCGCAACCGCACGTTCCAATTCCTCATCCCGCGCCAACCAGACAACTCCCATTCCGCCGCGGCCCAGGGTCTTGATTAACGTGTAGCGACTGAAGAGTTTCTTGCCGGCGACAAACTCGCGGAACGTTACGTCCTGGCCTTGGCCGCCGGAGGCCTCGTCAGTCACGGGGGGAAGAGTATGGGCCGCATGTTTATAGATAAAGCAGAAAGTCGGCCGCTACCTGGTCGCGGTTTCTTCTTTCCCGCTTCCGTAAGTTGGCGCAACGGCGGCGATTATTTGGTCATCGGGCCGAGCGGAAGCACCGTTTTACCGAACAACTCGTTGAGCACTTGCGCGAGTCCTGTGTAAATGGCGGAGAAGCCGCAGAAAACTCCTTCGTAGCCAGTGGCGTTTTTGAAGCCGGCGCCGGCGCCCGAAAAGTCGCCCCAGGCGAGGAGGAAAAACAGAATCGTCAGGCTCAGAAAGACCACCTGCAGGGCGCGGTTCAGCCGCAGGGTGCCCAGAAACATGACGGCGGTGAAGATGCCCCACATGGCGAGGTAGGCGGCCATGGACTTTTCGTTGGAGGGCGCAGCCCATCCCAACTTGGGCAGGACAAGCAGCGCCACCAGCGTAAGCCAGAACAAGCCGTAGGAGGTGAAGGCGGTGCAGGCAAAAGTGTTGCCTTTTTTCCATTCCATGATGCCGGCAATGATTTGCGCGATGCCCCCATAGAAAATGCCCATCGCCAGGATCATGCTGTTGAGTTCGTAATAGCCGGCATTGTGCAGATTGAGCAGCACGGTGGTCATGCCAAAGCCGAGCAGACCTAACGGGGCCGGATTCGCCGTGACATCCTTTATTTGAGTGGTGGCTTCGTTCATGGGCGGCGTGGAATCTGGGTTTGGTTAGGAATATTTCCGTAAATCCCGATTGCGTGCGGGCGGAAACGCTCCGTCATTATTGACGAAACGCGCAATAGACTGTCAATAGGAACCGTTGCCTAATCCGACATCAACTGTGACTCAGGACGCCGAACATCTGCGGTTGCTCTCCATCTTTCACTATGTGGTGGGTGGGCTGGCCGCGCTTTTCGCCTTCTTTCCGCTGCTCTATGTGGTCATTGGCTTTGTTTTTGTTTACGCGGCCCATCACCATTCTGCCGCGCACGGGAACGACGTTCCGCCGGAAGTCCTGGGCTGGATCTTCATTGCCATGGGCAGTTTTATTTTTCTGATCGGCCTGGCCGTCACCCTGTGCATCATCCTGAGCGGCCGCGCCCTGGCTCAGCGAAAACGTTACTGGTTCGTCTTCGTAGTGGCCTGTCTCGAATGTCTCTTCGTGCCCTTCGGGACGATCCTCGGTGTCTTCACGCTAATTGTTCTTTCCCGCTAGCCGGTCAAGAATCTGTTCTTCCCGGCGCCTCCTGCAGGAGAGGCGCAGCCATAGGGCGACTGGCGTGCCGGCAAAAAACAAAAAGCGCGTGATTGCTCTCGCGATCACGCGCTTTGAAATGGCTTTAGTGAAAACGGATTGCAGGAACGTCCGAATTATCGACCGCCCATTTGGAGACCTCGAATCGAGTCGCCGCTCGCCTTTTTCACATTATTTACGCTCACATCGTTACCGCCTTCTTCCTCGTCAACCCAGCGCCCGCCCAGATTGCTGCCGGTCTCGGAGGGCACCCAAACCTTGTGCATCTTCTTCTTGGTAGCCGCAGTAGATGAGCCCGAAGGAGAAAGCTTATCCTTGCTCAGATCGAAATTCATTGAGACAGGCGGCTTCGCGCGCGTCTTTACGTTATTGATCGAGGCCTTGACCTGGTTGTGAACCAGAAGGGTCACGCGGTAGTTCTGCCCGGCCTCTAGATTGCCAACGGTATAGAAGCCCCTGCCATCGGTCTTGGTTGCTTGATTCCATGCGCTGCCGCCGCTGCGTTCGATGCGGACGTCGGCACCCTTTAGGGGCTGGCCCTTTTGATCGAGAACATTACCTTCGATCGAGGCGTTCCCGGCCCAGGCGCTTGCGCCCGTTAAGCATAGGACTGTGATAATCGATGTGACTTTGCGAGGAGAAGTGGACATAAGGTAGTTAAATTACTCGTTAAATGTGAAATTCTCAAGCGTAAAAATTCCCTGCCAGCGCCTCTAAAATTGACGCGCCGCCCCGGCATTTGACTGGATATGCCGTATTGTGGCGTTGGCGTTCCAGTCCATCCGATCCTTCATGCCCACGGGAAGTTTCTTGTTCGATTTGTCGTCCACCTCCACCCAGCTGCCCGCCAATTGGCTGCCGGTCGGTGATGGCACCCACACGTAATGCTTGCCCGAAGCCGACGGCTTGGCCACGGCTGCCTTTTTCAGCGAGAAATTCAACTTCTCGACCTGGCCTGTCTGCGCCATGGCGTTGGCAATGGACGCCTTCACTATGCCATCGACAATGAGCGTCACCCGGAAGGTGCCATCGCTCAGCCCGGTGAAGCGATAATTCCCATGCGCATCTGTTCGGATGACCTGATTCAAGCCGCTGCCCTCCCGGCCCTCGATCCGAACCTGGGCCTGGGACAAGGCCTGTCCCTTGTCATCGGTCACAACTCCTTCAATCGTGGCCGAGGCGGCAAAAACGTTGACGCTCAGTAATAGCAGTCCACTGAGTACTACAACGGCGGAGCGCAGCAGTTTATTCATAGGAGAATTGTATCACGGCAGAGCCCCGGGAACAGGACCATTTAAGGGGTTTTCCGGACATCCCGCCGGGGCAATATCGGGCAGGATCTGCCGGCGGAGGGGCTCGAACCCACACGATCTTGCGATCACTGGATTTTGAGTCCAGCGCGTCTGCCAGTTCCGCCACGCCGGCGGCGGGAGATTAGGTTTCGCACTGAGCCGACGGGGCGCAAGGGGAAAGATTTCGCGGCGAGGATGCCGTCTTTAGATTCCGATGGAATCAAGCGGCTGCAGGCCGCGGGGCGGCCCGAAGACCTCGCGCAGGATGATGGCCCGGCGCAGATCGTCGCGCGAAGCGAACAGTTTAGCGAGGGCCGCGGCAGGGCCGGCCTTGGCCACGGAGTAAGCCTCCCCCGGTTTCGGCGTTACTGGCAGCGGCGGCGGCGTCTCCGATCCGCCCGGAACGCTTACTTCATAAGCCGGGACGACGACGGTCTGGAGCGGCGCAACCGGAAGCGGTTCGGCCACGGGAGGCGCCGGCGCCCGCGGAGTGACCACGCGGCGCGGTAGCGGCGGCGGCACAGTCGTTAGGGGAGGCAGCGGGTTGAGCAACCTCCGGCGCCGGGCGGCGCGCGCAGCCTCCTCGGCTTGCTGGCGGGTTAACTCTGGTTCAACCGGGGCGGCCGGCCTCGGCCTAACGGGTGGTGGCGGTTTCGATGAGGTTGGCTGCCCTAATGCCTCCAAAAATTTACGGATGCGTTCTTCGTCCGTCTGGTCGGTCTTTCCCGGCGAAGGCGGCGGAGGCTGATCCTCCTCACTGGTTCCGCCGGCTTTTTTGGCCAGCAACCGGAGCAACCCAATCCCGGCAATCAGCAGGAGGAAGAGAAGGTTGTCGAGATGAACGGCGAGCATGGGGAGGCGTTACATTGTTAAAACGTTAAAGCGTTGAAACGTTGGAGCGGATTCACGATTCACCTTTCACTGCGTCTCCCGGGGCTTGTCCGTGCCGGCAATCGATTCCCGCATGGAAGTGTCGGCCTGCACATTCTTCATGCGGTAGTAATCCATGATGCCGAGATGGCCCGAGCGGAAAGCTTCGGCCATGGCCTGCGGGACCTGCGCTTCCGCTTCCACCACTTTGGCGCGCATTTCCTGGGTCTTGGCGCGCATTTCCTGTTCGACGGCCACGGCGGCGGCGCGGCGCACTTCTGCTTTGGCCTGGGCAATCCGCTTGTCAGCGTCGGCCTGTTCGCTCTGCAGTTTCGCGCCAATGTTGTCGCCCACATCCACGTCGGCGATGTCGATGGAAAGAATCTCGAAGGCCGTGTTGCTGTCGAGCCCCTTGGCCAGCACGGCCTTGGAAATGCGGTCCGGGTTTTCCAGGACATCCTTGTAGGAATCAGCCGAACCGATCGCGCTGACGATGCCTTCGCCCACGCGTGCAATGATGGTTTCTTCGGTGGCGCCGCCGACAAAGCGGTCGAGATGCGAACGCACCGTGACGCGCGCCTTGACCTTTGCGCCGATGCCATCCTTGGCCACGCCGTCGATGGTGACCCGCCCCATGGTCGGGTTGGGCACATCAATGACCTTGGGATTGATGCTGGTGCGCACCGCTTCCAGAACGGTCTTGCCCGTCCCCTTGGTAGCCAGATCGATGGCGCACGCGCGATTGAAATCGAGCGAGATGCCGGCTTTGTCCGCGGCGATCAACGCGAGAACGACCTGTGGGACATCGCCGCCCGCGAGGTAATGCGCCTCCAACGGGTCGGTCGGGATTTCAATGCCGGCTTTCACCGCGGTGATGCGGTTATCCACGATCAACCCCACCGGCACACGGCGCAGGCGCATCCCTATCATTTTGCCCATACCGACGGGGGCGTTGGCGATGCGGGCGCGCAACCAGACGCCAAAAAAGTTGAAAAGGACAACAGCAAAAATGAAGGCGACGACGGCGACGATGGCGAGGCCGACAAGTGAGAGCGATTCCATGGCGGGAAACTAGCCTGCGTCTCGCGATGGGAAAAGCCTAATCGGGGATGTGACGCCGACGGCCGCGAGAAACTGCAGGGAAGGGCGTTGCCTTCCCTCTTTTGCGGCAGGGAAGCTGGCTGCTCCGAAACACACTTTTCGTTGCAATTGAGTCTGGACGGAATACGCATTGCGCGTTGTGAGTTCAATGGTGGCGACCAGAGTGGCGGTGGTGGGTGCTTCCGGCTATGCCGGGGAGGAACTCGTGCGCCTTTTGTTGGAACATCCGCAGGTCGACCTGGCGGCGGTGACCTCGCGTCAATCCGCGGGCAAAAGTGTGGCCGAGGTGTTTCCGCGTTTTGCCCATCATCCGAAGGCGCAAGCGCTCGCTTTTAGCGATCCCGATTTTCCCGGAATTGCGCAACTGGCGGAGGTTGCTTTCCTCGCTCTGCCCCACGGCGTCTCCGCCGAGGCTGGCGCGGAATTACTTAAGCACAGAGTGCGCGTCATCGATCTGAGCGCGGATTTTCGAATTCGCGACGCCGCCGTTTACAAAGAATTTTACGGGAAGGACCATCCCGCGCCGCACTTGCTCAAGCGCGCGGTCTACGGTTTGCCTGAGGTGTATCGCCAGCAAATTCGCGGCGCCGAACTGGTGGCATCGCCCGGTTGTTATCCCACGAGCATTCTCCTGCCGGTCCTGCCGCTGCTGCGCGCCGGGGTAATCGATCTCCGGGAAATGCTGGTGACGAGCCTGAGCGGAGTGACCGGGGCCGGCCGAAAAATCGAGGCCGATTACCTGTTTGCGGAGTGTCATGAAAGCATGCGCCCGTACGGGGTGCCCCGGCATCGCCATCTTTCCGAGATCGAGCAGGAACTTTCCATCGCCGCGCAGGAGAAGGTCACCATTCAGTTCACGCCCCACCTCGTCCCGGTGAATCGCGGCATTATCTCCACGATTTATCTTGGCCTAACGAAGAAGATTGAAGCTGCCAGGGTCAATGCGATTTACCAGGAGGCCTACGGCGAAGAACCTTTCGTGCGCCTGCTGGCCGGCGATCGTCTGCCGGACACCAAAAATGTGGCGCAGACAAACTTTATCGACATCGCCTGGCGACTGGACGAGCGGACCGGCCGGCTCGTCGTCCTGAGCGCGATCGACAATTTGACCAAGGGAACCAGCGGTCAGGCGGTGCAGTGTTTTAATCTGATGCGCGGTTACCCGGAAACCACGGGGCTGCTGTAGATCGTGAAACTTATCGCGCGCATGATAAGCCGGTGCTGGGGAGCGCACGCGCCCTCGCGTGCCTATTTCGGCGCCTCGCCGAAATGTTTTGAGGGGGTGCTCGGCGAGGGCGCCGAGCCCAGCACGCGAGGCGCGTGCGCTCCCGGAAGCATCCGCGCCCGCATCACTTAAAATGAACGCCTACAATTCCAGGCAGAAGGCTTTGCGCAGCGTCCCCGGATCCATCTGTGCACCGCAAGGTTTCCGTGCGGCCGCGGTTTTTTGCGACATCAAGAAACTCGGGACTGGCAAAGGTTCTGAAAAGGGCCGGAAACGCGACCTCGCGCTCATCGTTTCCGATGTTCCAGCGACTGTCGCCGGTATGTTCACCAGCAACCAGGTGTGCGCCGCGCCGGTACGGTTGAGCGCCCGGCGGGCCACGCGAAAATCAGCCCGCGCGATCGTGGTGAATTCCGGCAACGCCAACGCCTGCACGGGGAGGCAGGGAATGCAGGATGCGGAGGAGATGACGCGTCTTACAGCGGAAACTGTAGCGGCGGTCTGCGGCTACAGGAAGATCAGCGCGGAAGATGTGCTCGTTTGTTCCACTGGGCGGATCGGTGTCCTCATGCCGATGGGAAATGTGGAGCGCGGCATCCGTGCCTGCGCGCCGCTGCTGGGCCGATCGGCCAGGCACGCGCAGGATACGGCCGAAGCCATCATGACCAGCGACACGAGGCGCAAGGAAATCGCCGTCGAATTCTCGTTAGGCAAAAAGAAAGTCCGCATAGGCGGCATCTGCAAAGGCGCGGGCATGATCCAGCCGCTGATGACGCGCAACGTTCAGGGCGGCGGATTGCATGCCACCATGCTGGGCTTCATCACCACCGATGCGGCCGTGGAATCAAGGTTCTTAAAAAGCGCGCTCGAGCGAGCCGTGGCCCAAAGTTTTAATCGCATCACCGTGGACGGAGACATGAGCACGAATGATTCGGTCATTGTTCTGGCTAACGGGCTGGCGGGGAATCGACGGCTCGACGGCCATTCGACAAGCTCAGGCTCTTCGAGAGGCTCGCCCGACCGGGGAAAATTTCAGGACGCGCTCAACTTCGTTTGCCTGGAGCTGGCCAAGATGATCGTGCGCGACGGCGAAGGTGTTTCGCGTTTTGTCACCGTGCGCCTGCGGGGCGCGCGCACGGCCGGGCAAGCGGAAGCGGCCGCGCGCGCCATCGCCAACAGCTCGCTCGTTAGGACAAGCTGGTGCGGAGGCGATCCGAACTGGGGGCGAATTCTTTGCGCGGCCGGATATTCCCGTGCCCGGCTCGATGAATCGAAGGTGGATATCGGCTACAGCGAGCCCGGCGGGCGCAAAATTCTGTTCGCTTTTCGGCGCGGCCGGCCGACGACGGTCCCGTTTGCTGCGTTGACCCGTATCACTTCGCGCCCTGAGTTCGATCTGCACTTCGATCTGCATGCCGGCGCCGGTGAATTCGTCATGTATGCCAGCGATTTGACGGAGGACTATGTCACTTTCAACAAGGGCGACATCACCGATCCGGGGAGCCTGGGGGGGTAAAGTTTAGCTTTTCTTAATGGAAGAGATCATTTCCAAAGCCGCCACCCTGCTGGAGGCGCTCCCTTATATTCAGCGTTTTCACGGCGAGATTTTTGTCGTGAAATATGGAGGCAGCTTCATGGATTCGCCGGAGGCGGAGGTCAGGCATCGCCTTGCGCGTGACATCGTTTTTCTAGAAGCCGTCGGCATCAATCCCGTGGTGGTGCACGGCGGGGGCAAGGCCATCACCCGGGCGGTGGAGGCCGCCGGACTGGCCGCCAAATTTGTCCAGGGACAACGCGTGACCGATGCGGCCACTGCCGAAATCGTGGATCGCGTGCTCTCACGCGAGATCAATCCCGAAATCGTGCAGGCTATTCAGGATTTCGGCGGCCAGGCGCGCGGCTTCGCCGGCACGGAGATTTTTCGTTGCCGAAAATTTCGGCAAGAACGGAGCGAAGGCGAAGAGGCGGATCTCGGATTTGTGGGCGACGTTTGCGAAGTGAATGTCGATCCGTTGCGTGAATGCATCCGCCAGAATGTGACGCCGGTGATCAGCCCGACGGCGAGAGGCGAGGATGGCCAGACCTACAATTGCAACGCCGACGTGGCGGCGGCGAGGACGGCCATCGCCTTGAAAGCGCGGCGCCTTGTCTTTATGAGCGATGTGCCGGGCCTGCTGCGCGAACCGACCGATGACACCAGCCTGATGACTCACCTGCGCGCCGCGGAGGTTCCCGGATTGAAGAGCGGCGGTGTCATCGATCGCGGGATGATTCCGAAGGTCGACAGCGCGGTGCAGGCCATCGAGAGCGGCGTGGAGAAGGTGCAGTTCGTCGATGGGAGGGTGCCGCACTCGGTACTTTTGGAAATTTTTACTGACGCCGGAGTGGGGACAGAGGTGGTTTTATGACCGAGGAAGAAAACGCCCAACGCTCAACGCTCAACGCTCAACGCTCAAGTCAGAAGGGGATTCGCGACGTTTTTGAAAAATTCGTTGTGCCGACCTACGCGCGCTTCGATTTGATGCTGGAGCGCGGCGAGGGGAGTTATGTCTGGGACGTTAACGGGCGGCGCTACCTGGATTTTGGCGGCGGCATCGCGGTCTGTTCGCTCGGGCACGCCCACGCCGAGATCACCGATGCGCTCATCGCGCAGTCCCGCGAGCTTCTGCACGTTTCCAATCTCTATTATAATGAGCCTCAGGGAAGGCTGGCCCAAAAGCTGGTGGAATTGATCGGCCCCGGGCGCTGTTTTTTCTGCAACAGCGGAGCGGAAGCCAATGAAGGACTTTTCAAACTGGCGCGCAAATTTGGCCACGACGAAGGCCGGTTCGAAGTCATCACCACCCTCAATTCCTTTCACGGGCGCACTCTTGCGGGGATTGCCGCCAGCGGGCAGGAAAAAGTGAAGAAAGGCTTTGAGCCGATGATGGCTGGATTCAAGCACGTGCCCTTTAACGATCTCGAGGCCATGCGCCAGGCGGTGACGCCCCAGACGGCCGCCATCCTCATCGAGCCGATCCAGGGAGAGAGCGGCATCACCGTGGCCACGCCTGAATATCTGCGCGGATTGCGCCAGCTGTGCGACGAGCGCAACCTACTGCTGCTCTTCGATGAAGTGCAGGCCGGCCATTTTCGCGCGGGAAAATTCCAGAGCTGGCAGCGCATCCTGGAGGCAGGGGCGATTGGTCTCAACCCCGAAAGCATTCGGGGTTTCACGCCCGACGCTGTCTCCATGGCCAAGTCGTTAGGCGGCGGCTTCCCCATCGGGGCGTTCTGGGTGCGCGAGAAATATGCCGCGCTGCTTTCCGCCGGCACTCACGGAACGACCTTTGGGGGAACACCCATTGGCTGCACTGTGGCGCTCAAGATTCTGGAAATCATCGAGCGCGATCACCTCGGACAAAACGCGCGCGAGATCGGCGAGCTCCTGATGGTCGGGCTACAATCTCTGCAGGGGAAATTTCCCAGGGTCATCCGGCAAGTGCGCGGCTTCGGCCTGATGATCGGTCTCGAATTCCAGCCGGATGCGCCCGGGTTTGTGGCGGGTGAAAGATCGCCCGCTCTCCAGGCGGTCGATCGCCTGCATACGCACGATTTATTGACCGTGCCCGCTGCCACCTCCGTGGTGCGCATCTTGCCGGCCCTGAATCTGACTCGCGCTGAGGCCGAGGAAGGCCTGCGCGCGATCGCGGAGGTGGTGGAAGAGTTGGATCATTGAAGCGATGAAGCGACAGACATGCTTTAACGCTTTGACGCTGCGATGATGAGACACGAATTTCTTCACACTGCTGTCATCCCGAACGAACGTGAGGGACCTCGCATGTCCACACGGCGCGTGAGAGGTTCCTCGCTGTCTTCGCAGCTCGGAATGACACCGCCTAGAGAATCCGTCAAAT
>DASXIK010000024.1:0-5255 GCA_036498025.1 Chthoniobacterales bacterium | reverse complement strand
TATGTGGGATGACCTGTCCGACTCGCGCGGAAGGAAGTTGCTGCGACGCTATCTGGCGCCCGCGGAATCCATGCGTGAAATTGTGAGCGCCAACGCCTATTTGGGCGCTGGTGCGATCGCCGAGGCGCTGCGGGCTGGCGCGCAAGTTGTCGTCACCGGACGCGTGGCGGATCCTTCGCTCGTGGTTGGACCGGCAATGGCGCATTTCGGCTGGAGCGAGACGGATTGGGGGCAAATCGGGCGCGCGACAATGGCCGGACATCTGGTTGAGTGCGGAGCGCAGGTCACTGGTGGATATTTTGCCGATCCCGGATTTAAGGACGTCCCGGATTTGGACTCGGTTGGGTTCCCAATTGCGGAAATCGCGGGCGACGGTTCATTTGTCATCTCCAAAGCGGAGGGGACCGGCGGTGTGGTGGACGCGCGGACTGTCAAAGAACAATTGCTTTACGAGCTGCATGACCCGGCCGCCTATCTAACCCCGGACGTGGTGGCAGACATTTCTGAGGCGGAAGTCGTCGACTTGAGCGCCAACCGCGTGACGGTTACAGGCGCGCGCGGCCATCCTCGGCCGGAAACCTTGAAGGCCATTGTCTTTTTTCCAGGCGGGTGGTTTGGCGAAGGCGAGATCTCGTACGCCGGGCCGAACTCGGCAGCCCGCGCGCGGTTGGCGGCTGAAATAATCCGACGGCGCATGGCGGGCGCGGGCGCGCTGAAATTGCGCTTCGACCTGGTCGGCGTTCAAAGTGTTTTTGGCGATGATGACGGGAACTCGTGGCCCGAGATCGCGCCGTTGGAAATCCGGGATCTTCGATTGCGCGTTGCGGGGGTTCACCCGGATCAGGCCGTGATCGAACGATTGCTTGCCGAAGTCGCCGCGCTCTATACTTGCGGGCCTGCCGGCGGCGGTGGCATTCGGACGGCGATCTCTCAGCGCCTCAAGTCAGTTTCCTGCCTCGTGCCGCGCGAGTTGGTTCCGGCCACGTTCACCTTCGTGGAATAAGCGATGAATTCAGCAACCATTCCGCTTCCACTGCATCGACTGGCGCACAGCCGCGCAGGCGACAAGGGAGGCACGGTCAATATCAGCGTGATTGCATACCGTCCGGAATTTTTCCCGCTGATTCTCAAACAAATAACCATCGAAAAAGTTCACGAGTGTTTTCGGCATCGGAAGCCTTCCGCGGTGCGGCGTTATGTCCTGCCCAAACTCGGTGCTCTAAATTTTGTCATCGAGAATGGATTGGAAGGTGGCGTCAATGAGGCGCTCAACCTGGATTCACACGGCAAAACCTTGTCTTATCTGCTGCTCAGTTTGGAAGTCCAGGTTCCGGCCGAACTCGCTGGGCGCGTCACGCCCTCAACTGGAGGAGTGGCTGCATGCTAGCCGCGCTTGGGTTCGTCACCATTGCCGTCCTCCTGGCGGCTATTGTCAGCAAAAGGATGTCGCCGCTGACCGCCTTGATTGCGATTCCCATCGCCGCCGCACTGCTGGGTGGCTTTGGTTTGCAAACAGGGACGTTCGTCGTCAGAGGCATCCAGAACGTCGCCCCCATTGCCGGGATGTTCATCTTCGCCATCCTTTACTTCGGGATCGTCACCGACGCAGGGATGCTCGATCCGATCATCGATCGCATCTTGCGCTCGGTCGGACACCGTCCCAAACGGATCGTGATGGGGACGGCTCTGCTGGCTCTTTTAATTCATCTCGATGGTTCGGGCGCCGTGACTTTCCTGATCACCATTCCGGCCCTATTACCTCTCTACGAACGATTGCGGATGGACAAACGGGTGCTGGCCTGCGCGGCATCTTTGGCGGCCGGCGTGAACTTCCTGCCGTGGACGGGGCCAACGATTCGGGCTTCCGCCGCGCTGCATCTCCCTGTCCCGAATATTTTTAATCCTCTGATTCCCGTGCAGATAATTGGACTGATCTATGTTTTCGTCATCGCCTGGTGGTTGGGCAAAAGGGAAGAGCAGCGATTGGGTTTGACGGCGAGCCAGGGAGCCGCGGAGTTGCTTCCGCGCCCGCTGTCCGACTTGGAAGCGCGCCTCCGTCGTCCACGCAACTTTTGGCCGAATCTTTTACTGACCCTCCTGATGATGGGCGCAATGATCAGCGGCAAAATCGAATCGGTCCTCGTTTTCATGCTCGGCTTCGTGGCGGCGTTGCTCTTCAACTATCCCAACGCGGCGACCCAGCGCGAACGCGTGGATGCACACGCCAAATCCTGCTTAATGATGGCGAGTGTGCTGCTTGCAGCCGGCGCGTTCACGGGAATCATGAAGGAGTCGGGGATGTTGGCCGCGATGGCGCAAGCCGCCGTCAGCCACATTCCGGCTCAGCATGCGCGGCACATCCCATTTGTAATGGCGTCGGTTTCGATGCCTCTAAGCCTCGTATTCGATCCGGATTCCTTCTACTTTGGCGTGCTCCCGGTCGTGGCGGAAGCGGCTGGACAATTCGGTGTTCCACCAGTTCAAGTCGCGCAAGGGGCATTGTTGGGGCAGATGACCACAGGCTTCCCGGTAAGCCCGCTGACGCCCGCCACCTTCCTGATCGTCGGCCTGGCAGGCATCGAATTGGGTGAGCACCAGAAATTCACCGCGCCCTTTCTCTTCGGCGCGTCCATCGTGATGGCGCTGGCCGCCGTCGTGTTTGGAATATTTTCGCTTTAACGAGAGGTCCATGCCTATGAACGAGATCGTCATTCTTTCCGCCGCGCGCACACCCCTGGGCGCATTTCAAGGCGCCCTTGCTTCCCTTCCAGCTCCGCGGCTCGGAGCGGCGGCGATTCGCGCCACTATCACACGGGCCGGTGTGGCTCCCGCGAACATCACCGATCTTTTCATGGGCCAGGTGCTCCAGGCCGGCGCAGGCCAGGCGCGTCAGAGAGTTTTCGCCGCGCCCATGCGGCGCAACAAGCGGGTCGATTCACCGAAGAGATTGTTCCGGTGGAAATCGTCGATGCCAAGGGCAACAAAACCTGGATTGAGCACGATGAAGGACCTGCCAGGGTCAATTACGATAAGATTCCAAAACCCCGCCCGGCATTCGACGTGGCAGGGGCTATCACCGCGGCAAATGCCTCCACCCTCAATGACGGTGCGTGTGTGGAGATGATTTGAAACGCGCATGAGCCCCTCGTTCATCTGGCGTCCCGAAGACCATCCCTGGACCCAAGATTCGCGGGTGGCGCAGTTCATGCACGCGCACGGCGTGGCGTCCATTGCGGACCTGCGTCGAGCATCCGTTGAACGAAACGAGTGGTTTTGGGAACAAGCCCTGCGTGACATGGGCCTGGAATGGACACAACCCTATGCGCAGGTTCGCGACCTTTCACCAGGCTTCCCGCGGACACGCTGGTTTCTGGATGGCCAGATCAATATTACCCAAAATTGCGTGGACCGGCATGTGCGCGACGGCCATGGCGCGGACACCGCGCTTTTCTACGAATCCGATTCCGGCCTTCCCGAGGAATCGCGACGCCTGACGTTCGCCGAACTCGCAGCGCTTGTGAATCGCTGCGCCATTGCACTGTGCAAATCTGGCGTGGAACCGGGAGACGGCGTTGCCCTCTATGCTCCAATGCAGATCCAGACCGTGGTTGTGTTCTTCGCCACGATGAAACTCGGCGCTCGCTTCGTTCCCATTTTCTGCGGGTACGGGCGGGAAGCATTGCGCGAGAGGCTTGCGCTCTGCGCTGCCAAAATCCTGTTTGCCTGCGGATCACTCATCCGACGCGGCAAAGCCAGCGACACTACCGCCCTCGCGCGTGAAGCAGCCGCGCGCGTACCGACAATTCAGCGCGTTGTTTGCACCGATTCTGAAGATTGGCCGAAGTTTTTGGCGGAAGCCGGCGATCACAAATCCACCGCTTGCGCAATCACCCACGCCGAAGATCCTTGTTTGATCCTTTTTACCAGCGGCACCACGGGCCGTCCCAAAGGCACCGTCCATACCCACGCCGGCTGTCTTGCCCAAACCGGAAAGGAACTGCGCTATGCCTTCGACGTTCGGCCAGGCGAGCCATTCTTCTGGCTTACCGACATTGGTTGGATGATGGGGCCCTGGGAATTGATCGGGTGCCTGATGTATCGCACCCCGGTGGTTTTATTCGATGGTGCGCCGAATTTCCCAACCAGCGACCGGATATGGCAAATCTGTGAAAAACTTGAGGTGGTGACCCTCGGTTGCTCTCCAACGCTTATTCGCCTCCTGATGCGCGCAACGGATGGACGCGGCCCCGGCGGCTACGATCTCTCGCGCTTGCGCGTGCTTGGCTCAACGGGCGAGGTGTGGGACGAAGCCAGCTACCTTTGGTATTTTGAAAACACCGGCGGCCGGCGTTGCCCGGTGGTGAATATCTCCGGAGGCACAGAGATTATTGGCTGTCATCTGTCGCCCACACCGCTTGACCCGCTCAAACCGTGCTCATTGGGTGGGCCGGGCCTGGGAATGGACGTGGATGTGTTCGGTGACAACGGCCAACCGGTGCCGCACGGGACCATGGGACATCTCGTCTGCAAGCAGCCTGCTCCTTCCATGACCAAAAGTTTCCTGCACGAAGATGCGCGCTACCTGGAGACTTATTTCACTCGCTTCCCAGGCGTTTGGTGTCACGGCGATTGGGCAAGCGTGGACGAAGACGGCCAATGGTTCCTGTTCGGTCGCACCGACGACACTTTTAAAGTGGCTGGCAAACGGGTCGGGCCTGGCGAACTGGAAGGCGCGCTGACATCGCATCCAGCCGTCAGCGAAGCGGCGGCGATCGGCGTGCCGGATGAGCTGAAAGGCACGGCTCTAATATGCTTCGTCATCCTCAAAAACGGTGCCGGCCTCCGGCCTGAAATTGTCGAATCATCCACCGGCGCGCCACCACTTCCGTCCGAATCCTGTCTCATTACCCATGTCGCACAGCAACTCGGAAAACCCCTTGCGCCAAAACACGTCTTCGCGGTCGCTGTTCTGCCCAAAACCCGCAGCGGAAAGATTGTCCGTGGTGTGATGACGCGGGCCTTCCTCGGCCAGCCTACCGGTGACCTGAGCAGCATAGACAATCCTCATGCGCTCGACGTCATCACAGCGATTGGTCGCAGAACCGGTCGAAAAGGGGTCACCCATTAAGGCGGGTGTCAAACAGGTAAAAAAGCTTCCGTTCCCAATTTCTTATTTATCGGGCTAAACGCTACTGCCGAGGAGCCTGCTTTACAGGGCGCCACTCGAACCCTGTGATTTCGTCTTAGAAAAAAAC
>DASXIK010000023.1:0-9801 GCA_036498025.1 Chthoniobacterales bacterium | reverse complement strand
GAGTGCGAAGAAAAAAAGGCACTAACGCTTAGCGCCTTGAACGACTCCGAATTTTTTTCGGGGTCACAATCACAACTTCAACCCTGGAGGAGAATTTATTTTCCTCCCGGTTTTTTTTTGGCGGGGCGATTCGAAGACGATCTGCCATCGACGAAGCTCACGTCCCGGACGTTGTCGAGGCAAGCACCTCTACAACCCAGGCGTCGAAGGCCCGGCCGGCCTCATCCAGCAAAACCATTTGGCACACCCGACGCGCGACTCTATTAGTGTCGCATCATGATGCATTACCGGGATGCGGCTGAAAAAGCCGCCCGCGCCACCGGCCACTTGCTCATGGCAAACTTTCAGCAACCGCGCCGGGTCAGCGCCAGCCAGCCGCACGATATTAAGCTGGCCATCGACGTGGAGGCGCAGGAACTCATCAGCCAACAGCTGCTTGGGCAATTTCCGGCACACGCGCTCTATGGCGAGGAAGGACTGGTCGGCGACCAAACCAGCGAACATCAGTGGGTGGTCGATCCGCTCGATGGCACCGTCAATTATTTCTACGGCATTCCGCATTTCTGCGTGTCCATCGCCCTGCGCTGGAAGAGCGAGATTATCGTCGGCGTGATCTACGATCCCGTACGGGATGAGATGTGGACGGCGCAGAAAGGAGAGAAACCGATGCTCAACGGCCAGGAGTGCCACGTGAGCGAACGGGCCGATCTTGCGGAAGCAGTCGTCGCTGTCGGTTTTTCCAAGACAGGAGAAACCATCGCCGCCGGCCTGCCGGTGCTTCAGCAAATGGTTTATCGCGCCCGCAAATGCCGCCTGCTCGGAAGCGCCGCGCTCGACATGGCCTACGTCGCGTGCGGACGTCTCGACGCCTACATCGAGCAGGGCATCAGTTTGTGGGACATCGCCGCCGGCTGGATCCTGGTGGAGACGGCGGGTGGCTTGGTCGACATGCGTCCGCGTCCGCACGTGAAGGATAAATACAGCGCCGTCGTCTCCAATGGCGTGATCGACCTAAAACTGGGATGACGCGGAGCGGCATCGGTTACGACGTCCATCGCCTAGTGGCTGGACGAAAATTAATCCTCGGAGGCGTGGAGATTCCTCATGCCCTCGGTCTGGAGGGCCACTCCGACGCCGACGTTCTCTCGCACGCCATTGCCGATGCCCTTCTCGGAGCTGTCGGTGGCGGCGATATCGGTCATCATTTCCCGAACACAGATGAAGCCATTCGCGGCATGTCCAGCCTCGATATCCTCAAAGGCGCGGCCGAAGTGATGGCGCAAGGCCGGGCGCGTCTGGTCAATGTTGACGCCACGCTCATCGCCGAAGCGCCTAAAATCGCTCCGCACATCGCGGCCATGCGCCAGAAAATCGCCACCGCGCTCGGCGTGCCGGAGGCAGACATCAGCATCAAGGCCACGACTAACGAAGGGCTCGGCTCGATCGGGCGCGGCGAGGGCATCGCCGCCATGGCCGTGGCCACCGTAGAGGTGCAGTGATGGAGTTTTGGAGTCATCCCACGAAGAGCTTCCGGATTCTTCCGTTTCATTTCTCCAGGACTCCAGTTCTCCACTACTCCTATTGCCCGCATGCCCCTGCGCCTCTTTAATACCTACTCCCGGCAACTGGAGGAATTTCACCCACGCGACTCGGTCGGCCGGAAGGTCAGCCTCTATACGTGCGGCCCCACGGTTTACAGCCGGGCCCATATCGGGAATTTCCGCGCTTACATTTTTGAGGACCTGTTGCAGCGCCACCTCGAACTGCGCGGCTACCAGGTCCACCGCGTCATGAACATCACCGACGTGGACGACAAGACCATCCGCGGCGCGCGCGAAAGCGGCCAGCCGCTCCAGCAATTCACCAGCGCGTTCAAACAGGCGTTCTTCGACGATCTGACTAAATTGCGCATTAAACCGGCCGACCAGTTTCCCGCCGCCACCGAGCCGCAGTATGTCGAACGCATGATCGCCATGATCGCCACCCTCGTGGAGCGCGGCCTGGCCTACCAGGCCGAGGACAAGTCCGTCTACTTCCGCATCAACAAATTTCCCGGCTACGGCAAGCTGGCTCACTTTGATCTCACACAATTGCAGTCCACCGGCCGGGTGAAGAACGACGAATACGACAAGGAGCACGTGGGCGACTTCGCCCTTTGGAAAGCCTGGGACGAGGCCGATGGCGAGGTGGCGTGGGAAAGTCCCTGGGGACGGGGCCGGCCCGGCTGGCACATCGAGTGCAGCGCCATGTCCACGGCCCTTCTCGGCGACCAACTCGACATTCATTGCGGCGGCGTGGATAATATTTTCCCGCACCACGAAGCCGAGATCGCGCAAACGGAGGGGTGCACCGGCAAAACTTTTGTGCGCTACTGGCTGCATTGCGCACACCTTTTGGTCGATGGCCAAAAGATGTCGAAATCCCTTGGGAATTTTTACACGATCGAAGACGTCATGGCCCGGGGATACTCCGGCCGGGAAGTTCGTTATGCTCTCCTGCGGGTGAACTATCGGATGCCGCTCAATTTCACCTGGGAAGGCATGGAGGAAGCGCGCGAATCACTAAAACGCATCGACGACTGGGTCCAGCGCCTCGCCAAGTTGGCCAGTAGCGCGACGGAAAACCCGGCGGCCTTCTCCATCCCGGACAAATTCGAGGAGGCACTGGACGACGACCTGAATATCTCGGCGGCGCTCGGTTTTCTTTTCGAGTCCATTCGCGAGACCAACCGCTCCATCGACCGGAGCGAACTCGCGCCCGGAGCAGCCAAGGCCTGGCTCACCTGGTGGCAGCGCATCGATCAGGTTCTGCAGCTGGCCGGCGAGGAGTCGGCTTTGCCGCCGGCAGTGACCCATCTCGCGGAAGAGCGAAAACGCGCAAGGCTTGCAAAAGATTGGAAGAAAAGTGATCAATTGCGCGATGAATTGAACACCCTGGGCTGGGAGGTGCGCGACGGCAAGGATGGCCAGCACGTGACCCGGCGCGCCGGCGCTTGATTCGGAACAAAATGTTTGAGCCCGCTGAATTTCTGCAACTCGAGCGCACGGCTCATTCCAAACTATTCGAAAACCAGAAATATGTCTGGGACGCGCTTAAACAAATCTCCAGTTACCTGCAGTTCCGCCTGCAGCCCGGCATTTTGGGTGAACTGGTGGGCAAGCCGTTTATCAGCCGGGATGTTTTCGTGGGGGCCGGCACCGTCATCGAGCAGGGAGCATTCATCAAAGGCCCGGCCTGGATCGGCGAGAACTGCCAGATCCGTAGCGGCTGTTACATCCGCGAGAACGTCATCGTGGGAGACGGCGCGGTCCTGGGCAATTCCTGCGAGTTCAAGAACTGCATTCTTCTCGATGAAGTCCAGGTCCCGCATTTCAATTATGTGGGCGACTCCATTCTCGGTTACAAGGCGCATCTCGGCGCCGGGGTCATTCTTTCCAACGTGAAACTCGATCATCGGGAAATCGCGGTGGTGACCGAGCAAGGCGATCTCCCCAGCGGGTTGACCAAGTTCGGCGCCATTATCGGCGACCGCACGGAAGTGGGCTGCAATGCGGTCATCAATCCCGGCAGCCTGCTCGGCCGTGATTGCATCGTTTATCCAGGCGCAAACTTCCGGGGCGTCCTCCCCGATCGTAGCATTCTCAAGGTGCGCCAGCAGCATCAGATCATCGCCCGGCAAGATCGTCCCGCCGGCGGCTAGGGTCGGCGCCCGGCGCCTTCCTGTTGAGGCGTGAAATCGATCCCAAGCTGGTAGGGACGCCGCGCTGCGGCGTTCCATTCCGCGGATGTGAAAAGGACGCGCCCGGCACGGCGACAGAGCGCCGTGGCTATAGAAAGAAGCGCTGTAGCCGCCCCGCTCTGTCGGGGCGTCTCAAGTCGAGCGCGCGGAGTGGACGTCGAAACGTGGCGCATGGGGAGGGATTGTCCGGAGCTTTGCTCAGGCTCTGGAATTTGCTCCCGCGGGAAGCGCGATTAGAACCCCGCGCGTTACGCGCCCCGCCAGTCGAACTGCGTTCGAATCCCCAGAGGTTCGGCGCCGATGTGCGAGAACAACCCGTTTGGGTTTTGCCTGGCCAAGTATTCTGGCGGATGGGGAGGGATTCGAACCCCCGTTACCTTGCGGTAAACACGCTTTCCAGGCGTGCGCAATCGACCACTCTGCCACCCATCCTTCTGGCGGCCAGAGGCGCCGGTCAAAGTGCACTCGCCAAAACGATTCGTCGAGCGCGAGTTGATTGGCACCTCAGACCGGCAGATGCGGCATGCAGTACTCCTCGCCATTGCGCGCCACTCGGAATTCCAGGCTCGGATCGGTCAACTCAGTCGCGCCGCAGGTGGCACATTTGTGCAGCGCCTCCGACTCGTCTCGCGCGGAACTCTCGTAGCGCTGCCGCCGGGTGGCTACATCGCGGCGATGCCGCGCGTCATGAATGATCTCGCCGCCAAAAAAGATGAGGTAGTTGCTGAGCGCGGCGACCACAGCCATGCGGTAGTTGTTTGTGCGGAGAAACAGACCGATGAAAAGAAAGAGCGCCATGACCCAGGCGACCCATTTGATCTTCATCGGCAAAACAAAAAGGATGTAAATCACCTGGTCAGGATAAAAGCGGGCGTAGGCGTAGAAGAGCGACGCAATCAGCATGGAATTGGCGAAATAGCTGCCGAAGAAAAACGCGGCCACGGTGGTGCCGATCATGCCAATGAGGAAATAAAGGGTCAGGCGAAACGCTCCAAAGGCCTGCTCTAATCCTTCGCCGATCCACCAAAGGAACCAGAGCACGAAAAGAATCCAGAGAGGGCTGAGCGTCTGCGGAACAAAAATGTAAGTGAAAAGCCGCCAGACTTCGCCATGGCGGATGCGCACCGGGTCGAGATCGAGAACGTCGATGTAGTTGGGGTCGAGCCAGACGAGCAGGAAAACCAGGCCGCTAAACCCGACGACGATGCGGATGAGGCCGGGAATGGCGATGAAGCCCAGGCGCCGTTCCAGTTTATCCAGCCAGTTCATGTTCCGCGGCAGCGTAGAGAGGGACCGTTCATCTTCAAGTGCGGTGCGCGCGTTGACACCCCCAGGACGAAGTCTAGCTTGGCGGCGTGAGCGAGGACGGCAACAAAACCACGGCGCTTTATCCCGAGCATGTGCGCCTGGGCGCCCGCCTCATTCCTTTCGGCGGCTGGCTCATGCCTGTGCAATACAGCGGCATCGTGCAGGAACATCGCGCGGTGCGCCAAGGCGCGGGCATGTTCGATATCTCGCACATGGGCCAGTTCATCGTCGAAGGACCCGGAGCCGGCGCCTGGCTCGACCGCATGCTCACCAACAATGTGGGCAAGCTGGAGATCGCCACCGGCCAATACACCTTCCTGCTAAACGAGCATGGCGGCATCATTGATGACCTCATCATTTATCGCGTGGCCGCCAATCGTTATCTGCTGGTGGTGAACGCCTCGCGTTCCGACGAGGATTTTTCCTGGCTGGAAAAACATCGACCTGATGAAATTAGCCTGGCCAACCGCAGCAACGATTTCGGCGGCGTCGCCATCCAGGGGCCAAAAGTTCCGGAGCTCTTCCATTTGCTGCTCGGTCCCGACGCATCTTTGCCTGCGCGCAATCATATCGTCGACGCCACCATCGGCGGCACCCCAGTTTCCATCGCCCGCACCGGCTACACCGGCGAAGATGGCGTGGAAGTATTTTTTCCTGCGCAACAGGCCGCCGGCTTCTGGAATCTTGTCCTGGAAAAGGGGCGGGCCGTCGGCCTGCTCCCCTGCGGCCTGGGCGCGCGCGACACCCTCCGACTCGAGATGTGCTACCCGCTCAACGGTTCGGATCTCTCGCCCGAGCGCAATCCCATCGAAGCCGGCCTTGGCTTTTTTGTCGATCTCACCAAGCCCGACTTCATCGGACGCGAGGTTCTGGCCAAAGTGAAAGAGGCAGGGCCCGCGGAAAAACTCGCGGCCTTTCGCATGGAAGGCAAAGGGCCGCCGCCGCGGCCGCACTACGCGGTCTTCAGCAATGGCGAGCGGATCGGCGAGGTCACAAGCGGCACGCTTTCCCCGAGCTTGAATTACGGTGTCGGCATGGCATACCTGTCAGCACCGCAAGCGAAGATCGGCGGCAAAATTGAAATCGAGATTCGCGGCCAGAAGTTTCCCGCCCAGATCGAAAAGAAACCGCTCTACAAAAAATTATGAACGTACCCGACGACCTGCTTTACACGGAATCTCACGAATGGATCAAACGCGAAGGCGAGAATATCCGCGTCGGCATCACCGACCATGCTCAGGCTGAGTTGACCGACGTCGTCTTTGTCGAATTGCCCAAGATCGATCGGTCGGTCAATGCCAGGGAAGCGCTCGCCGTCGTCGAATCGGTCAAAGCGGCCAGTGATATCTATGCACCGGTCAAAGGCAAAGTGGTCGAGGCCAACAAGGCGCTGGAAAATAATCCGGCGCTCATTAATACGGCCCCGTTCGGGGAAGGCTGGATCTTTGTCCTAAAAATCGAAAATCCCGACGACCTGAAGCAATTAAAAGACGCGGCTGCCTACAAAAAGCAGATCGGGTAAGGTAGGGACGCCGCGGTGCGGCGTCCACTCCGCGCGCGTGATTCGCAGCGAGTATCCTAGTCCTTGCCGAAAAGCAATTGCTCCACGCCCCGCAAAACCTCGTCGATCTTGATCGGCGCCGAGAAGAAGCTGTAGCCGCTCAGGATTCCTCCCGAAATCATCTGGCTCTCCGGCTTCAAACTGCTCAGGCAAATCATCGGGGTCTCGCGCAGGGAACTGTCGCTTTGAATCTCATGGGCCAGGATTTGCCGGTCCGAGCTGGCCGTCTTGGTATCGAGCAGGATCAGATCTGGCTGAAACCAGCGAGCCGAGTGGAGGGCGAATTGGCTGTCGTGCTCTTCCTTGATCCAATACTTGCCTGTGCGCTCGAGAGCGCGGCGGATGATTCGGGTGACCCCGGGTTCACGATCAACCAGCAGAATTTTTTTGGGAAATGCCATAAGATGAATTGGGTTCTACGCCCCGAACAAAGCATCCGATGTGCCAGCGCTTCAGGACGGCCCCCGTGGAAGTCGTCCTTTTTTCTTCGCTGACGCTGTGCATAGTTTGGAATCCGTCTGATGAGCGCCAAGCCCAAACCCGCCCCCGCCGAGCCGAACTTCGAAACCGCCATGGATCGGCTCGAGGCCATCGTCGAGCAGATGGAGTCAGGCAAACTGCCGCTGGAAGACTTAATTGTTCGCTACGAAGAAGGCATGACCCTGGTCAAAGTTTGCCAGGAACGTCTGGCCAGCGCGGAGCAGAAGATCGAGATCATCGCGCGCAACAGCGCCGGCAAATCCACAGTGAAAACTTTTGAGCCAAATACCGAGGCGGCCGCTCCCGCAGTCGCCGCGGAACCCCAAAGGAACGATCATGATAATGACGACATCAGCCTCTTCTGAGACCACTTCCAAGCCAGCGCTTCTCAAAGGCATTCACAGCCCGGCGGATATCAAGGCTCTGCGTGAGCAGGATTTGCCGCAGCTTGCCCAGGAAGTGCGGGACGAACTGGTCAGCGTTTTGTCACAAACGGGCGGGCACCTCGGCCCCAACCTCGGCGTGGTCGAGCTGACCATTGCCCTGCATCGCGTTTTCGAAACACCGCGCGATCGCTTTGTCTTCGATGTCAGTCACCAGGGTTATGTCCATAAAATGTTTACCGGACGGCTCGATCGCATCGCCACCATGCGGCAATACCAGGGTTTGAACGGCTTTCTCCTGCGCACGGAAAGCGAGCACGATTGCTACGGCGCCGGTCATGCCGGCACGGCTCTTTCCGCCGCCCTCGGCATGGCCGTGGGGCGCGATCTGCGCGGTGGCAACGAACACGTGGTGGCCGTGGCCGGCGACGCTGCCCTCACCTGCGGCATCAGCTACGAGGCCTTGAACAACGCCCGGGCACAGACCAAACGCTTCATCGTGGTGCTGAATGACAACGAATGGTCCATCGCCAAAAACGTGGGCGCCATTGCCAGTTACCTGAACAGCATTTCCACCAGCCCGACCTTTGCCCATTTGCACGATAAGGCGCGGCGGTTTGTCGAGGCCGTCGCCGGCAAGTCGTTAGCCCATTTCGCGCACAAGGTAGAGGAAGGGGTCAAGGGCCTGCTCGTTCCCAGCGTGATTTTTGAAGAGCTCGGTTTGCGTTATTACGGCCCGATCGACGGGCACGATATTCCCCTGCTCATCCGCACCTTCGAATTTCTCAAGGACCAGGACGAACCGGTTCTCCTTCATATTCTCACCAAAAAAGGCAAGGGTTACGACCCGGCTATCAAGCAGCCCGACAAGTTTCACGGGCTCGGCAAGTTTAAAACGGAGACCGGCGAGACCGCGCCCACTCCCACGCCCACCTATTCAGAAATCATCGGCAAGACGCTGGCCAGGTTCGCCGAAACGAATCAAAAGATCGTGGCCATCACCGCCGCCATGCCCAGCGGCACGGGGCTGGCACACTTCGCCAAGGCCCATCCCGCGCGCTACTTCGATGTCGGCATCGCGGAAGAACACGCCTCGCTCTTCGCCTGCGGCCTGGCCACCCAGGGTCTGAAGCCTTTCCTCACCATTTATTCCACTTTCATGCAGCGCGCCTACGACATGATCATTCACGACATCGCGCTACAGAAGTTAAACGTAGCCCTCTGCATGGACCGGGCGGGCCTCAGCGGTGATGACGGCCCCACTCATCACGGCCTGTTCGATATCGGTTATCTGCGCCACATACCGAACATTGTGCACATGCAGCCGAAGGATGAAGACGAGTTCGTCGACATGCTTTGGACCATGGCCAATTACAATTCCGGACCGATCGCCGTCCGTTATCCGCGCGGAGCCGGCACCGGCGCCAAACCGAAAGCCGAGCCGAAGCTGCTCGAGATCGGAAAGGCCGAGGTGGTGCAGCATGGACGGGATGTCGCCATCTTCGGCCTGGGCAACATGTTTGAGGTGGCGGAGGAAGCCGCCCGCAAGCTGGAGGCCCAGGGCGTTTCCGTGGCTCTGATCAATCCCCGCTGGATCAAACCCATGGACACGGGCACCCTCGAATTTTTTGCCCGCGGCGTGGAAGTGGTTTGCACCCTGGAAGATCACGTTTTGCATAACGGTTTCGGTTGCGCCGTCATGGAGCATCTCCATTCGCAGATGATCCACACACCGGTGGTGCGCATCGGCTGGCCGGATGAGTTCATCGAGCACGGCACCATTCCGATCCTGCGCAAGAAACACGGCATGACCGCAGACGCCTTGGTGGAAAAGGTTCTGCCGCTTTTGAGCAAGAGGAAGGCGCCGAAGTCGACCGTGGCTTAAGGAAGCGGCCCCGGCGCCCGCCGGCATCAGGCCAATGACGAAGCACGAATGTCGAATGTCGAAATAAGCCCGAATGTCTAAATGACGAACGCATTTCGGGCTTTGTCATTCCTTCATCCTTCGTCATCAGTGCTTCGTCATTCTTATTCCCATGCCCGCGATTGAGGCTCTAAATTTAACCAAAACCTACCGTACCTACCGCAAGGAGCGTGGTCTGTGGGGTTCGGTTAAAGGTTTGGTCAAACGCACCTACGTGGAAACGCGCGCCGCCGACCAGATCTCTTTCCAGATCGAGGAGGGGGAGTTCGTCGGCTTTCTCGGACCGAACGGCGCGGGCAAAACCACCGTTCTGAAAATGCTTTCGGGGCTGCTCAACCCCACATCAGGCGAAGCGCGCGTGCTCGGCTTTATCCCATGGGAGCGGCGCAACGAACTGAAACGCCAG
>DASXIK010000022.1:0-2407 GCA_036498025.1 Chthoniobacterales bacterium | reverse complement strand
ACAAATCGTCATTGCGGTGGGCGAGGGTGCCAAGGCCTCTTTGAGCGCCTTCGATCATCTGATTCGCTCGCCCCTGTCGGCCGCTGCTTAAAGAATGGCGGAAACGGCCCCTTCCCATCGATTTTCTGCCGGTGTGGTGGTGGTGAACGTGGCCAATGCGTCCACGCGATATCTTTTGCTGCGGGCTTACAGGAATTGGGATTTTCCCAAGGGTTTGGTCGAGAAAGGCGAGAAGCCTATCGATGCGGCGCTGCGCGAGGTGCGCGAGGAAACCGGATTGAGCGATCTTAAGTTCGACTGGGGAACGGATTTCATCGAAACCGGGCCGTACAACCGGGGAAAGATCGCGCGCTACTATCTCGGGAGGAGCGACGATACCGAAGTGCGCCTTTTGATCAATCCGGAACTGGGTTTTCCCGAGCACCACGAGGCGCGCTGGGCGCAGCTCGACGCCGCGCGGTCGATGGTTTCCGCTCGGCTGTTGCCGGTGATCGATTGGGCACGACTGAGAATGGCTAGTCCAGGCTGATCGTCCCTCTGCCGATCTCGACGACGTCGCCGCCGACAAGAATTTCCCGCTCTCGCGTCACATCGAGAAACAGCCAGGAGGGCCGGCCTGCCATTTCGCCCTGGGAGATTTTGAGCTTGACCGGCAGGGGCCGCTTCATGGCCAAGCACCATCCGCCGAAATTTGCCGTGGCCGAGCCGGTTGCGGGATCCTCGAGGATGGCGCCTCCCGCCGGAAAGAAGAAACGTGCGAGGGCCTCCGCGGAGTCTTTCGAGTCCGAGCCGCTCAAGCAAAAAACGTAGGCCGCGCTCTGGCCCTCATCGCTGCGGATATTTTTCAATTTGGACGGCACGGGCTGCGCACGCTGCACGGCGTGGGTCGAGGTCAGCGGCACGATCAGCTGCTCTTTGCCGGCCTTGACCCACAGCGGCTCATCGCCGATGTCCTGCTCCTCCAACCCTATGGCCGCGGCCAGCTCGGCTCGCGAGACATCTAGGCCGCGCCAGGTTGCGCTTAAGGCCTTCAAGGTCCAGCGGCTGCCCTGTGCGCGCACGGACACCAGTCCGGCGCTCATTTCCAGCACGAGCTCATCCCCGCCAAGTTTCAAGGCACGACAAACATAGGCGCTGCCGAGCGTGGGATGTCCGGCAAAGGGCATTTCATAGTCGGGAGTGAATATGCGCACTCGGGCATCGGCGCGGGCGGAGGGAAGCAGGAATGTGGTCTCGGAGAGATTGAACTGGCGCGCGAGCGCCTGCATCTGCCGATCGCTCATGCTCTCGCCGTTCTCGAACACACAGAGCGCGTTGCCGCTTAGGGGCGCTGCTCCTTGAGTAAAGACGTTGATAATGCGGAACGGGTGAGGCGCCATTCGGCCATTATCTCACCCGTCCGCGGTCGCGCGATGGCGACTTACCGATCGCGACCACTTTACGGCCGCAAGACCAAGACGGGTGCCGGAGCGACGATGGCAACGTGCGGCCCGTAATAGTGGCGGTGGTAGCCGTAGGGCGTCACCACGCATCCACTCATGGCCATTAAACTGATAGGAATCAATAACTTAAACAACCTGCTCATGATGACCTCCTGAAAATGGTCGCTCTCAGGGTGTTAAACGCAAGGCAGGGTGCGCCGATGACAGGATGAAAAAAGCTTAAGACGCCCGTATCACGCCAGGGTGTGGAACACCTTCTGCACGTCATCGTCCTGTTCGAGCTTGTCGATGAGTTCCAGTACTTCTTTGGCGTGATCTTCCGGCAACTCGATCGGCATCGAGCAGATGTACTCATGCTCGGCGGAGAGCGGCGCGATGCCGCGCCGTTCCAGCGCTTCCTGCAACTTGCCGAAATCGTTGAACGCGCCGCGAATCACCAATTGCGGCTCGCCCTTGTCGCCGGTGCTGTCCCCCATCTCCTCCAGGCCATAGTCGATGAGATCGAGCTCGAGCTCGTCGTTGTCCTTGACCTTGGCGGGATCGAGGCGAAACACGCCCATTTTCTTGAACAGGAAACTGACGCTGCCTGTGGTTCCCAGATTTCCCGCGCCCTTCGTGAAAATATTCCGCAAGCTCGCGACGGTGCGGGTGGGATTGTCGGTGGCGGCTTCCACCAGCAATGCCACGCCGTGCGGCGCGTATCCTTCATAAAGAATTTCGGCGTAATTGGCCGCGTCCTTGCCGGAGGCGCGGCGAATGGCCGCATCCGTTTTGTCCTTCGGCATGTTGACGGCGCGGGCATTCTGCAGCACGCGGCGCAAGGTGGGGTTGGATGCAGGATCGGGTCCGCCGGCGTGAACCGCGATGGCGATGTCCTTCGCGACCCGCGTGAATTGCTTGGCCATGCGGTTCCAGCGGGCGAACATCGCGTGCTTTCTGACTTCAAATATGCGTCCCATACCGAC
>DASXIK010000021.1:0-4016 GCA_036498025.1 Chthoniobacterales bacterium | reverse complement strand
GGCAGTTTTGCTCTCGTGACCTGCCTCGAAATTATCGAGCATTTGGAAAATTTCCGCGCTTTGATCCGGGAAGTCTTCCGTGTCCTGCAGCCGGGCGGCCTCGCCGTTTTCTCCACGCCGAACGTGCTGAACTTGCGCTCGCGCTTTCGCTATTTGTCGTCCGGTTTTTACAATCTGTTTGGCCCCCTCGCCCTGAATAATTCCCACCGGCATGGTGCCCGCGGACATGTGAGCCCGATCAACTGGTTCTATCTGGGGCACGCGCTCTCCTCGACTGGTTTCACTGACTTGCGGGTCAGCGTGGACAAGTATCAGCGGCGCTCCTTTCTGGCTTTTGCCCTTCTCCTGGCGCCGATCCGATTAAGTAACGCCGCCGTTTACCGTCGCGACAGGAAGACCTATGGAACCGTGGACGAGAGCAATGCCTGGATGGTTCAGCTGATGAATTCGCGCGATCTTCTCCTCGGCCGGACCGTAATTGTCTCGGCGAGGAAACCGTTGTGAAGGCTCAAGAGGTCGAATGGGAGGTGCTTCCTCCAGAGGAACAGAAGAAGCGCGACGGCCTGGAGTCACTTTTCAAATGGCTCGCCCTGGTCATGGATGAGTCTCTGCGAGTTCCCGGAACCGGCTTTCGCTTCGGCCTCGATCCCTTCATCGGGCTCATCCCCGGATTAGGCGACACCGCCTCGGCCCTGATCTCCACGTTCTCCCTGATTTATGCCGCGCGGTGCGGTGTGCCGCGCATCACCATCGCTCGTATGTCGGTCAACATCCTGATCAATGAAATTGTCGGGATTATTCCGGGAGTCGGCGATGCCTTTTCCTTCTGGTTCAAGTCTAACGTGCGCAACTACCAGCTTCTGCAGAAACACGTTGGCGCCTCCAGCAGGAAAGCGCGCAAGAGTGATTGGATTTTCGTGATGGCGGTGATCGGACTGTTGTTTCTCGTTGTGGCCACCGGAATCCTTGTGAGCATTCTTCTGCTGCGCGCCATGCTCCACCTGCTGCACCTGATTTAGGGACTTGGTTTGACGCGGCGCTGGTAGATCTGGTGGATGGCCAATCGGGCGGCCTCATACTCCTGCCGGAATACCTCCAGGCTGGAGGCGCCGAGCCGGCGAGCCAGCAAAGCCTGTTGATTCACCTCCGCGGGCAGAGCGGAGGCGCTGGTATTTTCATACCGGCGCAAGGCCGATTCGCACCGGCGCAGAACGTCGTAGGCGCGCTTGAGTTCGGTGGTTTCTTCCTTCGATAAGTGGCCGGCCGCGCCCAGCTCCGTCACCGCTTGGCTCCAGTTTGTTCGCCAAAGCTGGCTCCCCATTTGCAGCGCCTGCACCAAAAATTCCGCCTCGATCATTCCACCCGTCCCGGTCTTGAAATCGAGAAACTCGGAGCCCGTTCCCCGTTCCCGCCGGATGCGCTCGAGCATGCTGTCAATGTTGCGCCCCAGATCTGCCTCGCCGCCCGCGCGCGCCCAGGCCGCGCGCGCGACGTTCATGAACTCCTCCTGCCGCGGGCCCGTGACCGGCCGGGCCCGGGTTAGCGCCTGTAACTCCCAGGGCTGAGCCCGGCTGCTGTAATAGGCCACGTAACTTTCCAGACTGCTGGCCAGCGGCCCTTTCTCACCCTCGGGTCGCAGCCGCGCATCCACGCGCGAGAGGCTTCCTTCTGCGCTCGGCTGACTGAGGGTGGCCAAAAGTTTTTGCGCCGCCGCGCCCTCCTCTCCCACAAAAAGAACATCCAGATCCGCGCCGTAAGTGATCTCGTGACCGCCAAATTTTCCCAGCGCGATAATGGTTAGGTTTTTTCCGCCGAGAAGATCGTTCACGAAAATGAGACAGGCTTCGGCCAGATCGGATTGCTCTTGAAACAATGTGTCCAGTTCGCTCCATCCCATGACATCGCGGAGAAGGATGCGCAGCAGTTGCCGTTGCCGATAGGCGCGCACCGCTTCCAAAGGATCGCCCTTCTGCGAAACCAAAGCCAGGCGCTGCAGATGTTCCTCGATGCCCACCGGCCGGCTCAAACGCTCGTCGCGCGTGACGTCCTCCAGGAACTGCGGCCGCCGCACGAGCAAATCGCCGCCGAAGCGGCTCGCATTAAAAGTCTGCACGAGCACTTCGAGCAACTTCGGGTTGGTCACGAGAAGCTCAAAGAGCAGGCTGCGCAGGCCGTAGGCTTCGACGAAGTGGACAAATTGATTCAGGGCCGCGTCCGGGTCGGGCGATTTTGCCAGATGATTAAGCAACAGTGGCCGCAGTTTGGCGAAAACCTGGCGTGTCCGCGGCGAGACGTGGGTGTTGCGTGCTCCCTGCAGCGCCGCGGCCATGGTGCGCTCGGCTTGTGCCGGGTTGGAGAAAAATCCGTAGCCCGCAAAAGTTGC
This sequence comes from Chthoniobacterales bacterium, assembly GCA_036498025.1. Taxonomy (GTDB): domain Bacteria; phylum Verrucomicrobiota; class Verrucomicrobiia; order Chthoniobacterales; family UBA10450; genus JBBRDU01. Next base: position 1,633 of record DASXIK010000021.1, on the reverse strand, counting down.
CTCCCTGGCCTGGGGCGCTTCGGTGATGATGCGGTTGAAGATCGAACGGACGGCCTGCAGTTCGTGATGCAACGCAACCTTGAAGGCCTCGCTTTCAGGGAAGCCGAGGCTGCGCGCCAGCCGGAGCAGAGCCGGCGGTGAGACTGGCACGGTGTGGGTTTGCTGTTCTGCTTCGATCTGCAGGCGGTGTTCCGTCTGGCGCAGGAAACGATACGCACGATCCAACTCCAGGATCTCCGTTCGCGGAATCAACTCCAGTTCGGCCAGGCCGCGGAGCGCCTTCAGTGTGCTGGGTTCCTGCAGAAACGTATGGCGGGCGCCATGGATGAACTGGAGCGTTTGCACGACAAACTCAATCTCGCGGATGCCCCCGCGCCCCAGCTTGACGTTCCGCTCCAATTCCTCTTTGGCCAGCACATCGCGCTCGATCCGCCGTTTGATATTGGCGATTTCGGCAAGCAGATCGGGTGGCGGACTTTTCGGATAGATAAAAGGCTGATGCTGCCGCAGAAATTCGTAAGCGGTTTCACGGCTGCCCGCGATGCGCCGGGCCTTGATCAAAGCGAGACGCTCCCACGTTTCCCCAAATCCTCCGTAATAATGTTCCATGCTTTCCAGCGAGCGCGCCAGCGGCCCGGCCGAGCCTTCCGGCCGCAGCCGGAGGTCCACCCGCAGAAATAATCCTTCGGGCGCCGGCGCGGAAAAGGTTTCCAGGATCGCTTTGGACAGGCGGTTGAAAAACTCGTGATAAGACAGGCGGGGCGATAGTTCGCCTTCTGCGTCGTAGAGGAAAATCAGGTCGACATCGGAGCTGTAATTCAACTCCCGCCCGCCAAGTTTCCCGAGAGCGAGGATGGCAAACTCGGCCTCGGGCGAGCCAAAGCGTTTGCGCAGCTCGGTATTCCAGTGCTCATACACGCTGCGGATGCAAATCTCCGCGATCTGCGACAACTCGGCCGTTGTTTGTTCCAGTCGGGCGGCGTTGGCGATTTCGCGCAGGGCAATGCGCACCATTTCGCGCGCCTTCCATTTTCGCAAGGCGCGGAAGTTTTCCGGGGCCAGGGAATCGCCCGCGGTCCGGTGCAGATCGGCTGTCATTTCAGCAAAGTCCCTCGGCGCCATGGAAATCTCCCGCCGGTTCAGCCAGAGGAGCAATGAGGGATCGCTCAGTAGTCTGGAGGCGCAGACATCTGAAGCGGCCAGCAGATGAATGAGGTTGGCCTCGCCCAGGGCGAAGTCTTCCACGACCTGCCGGAGCGGCGGCAGTTTTTCCGGCCAAGCCTTCGTTAGGCCGATGAGAGCCGTCTCTACCCGGGCGGGGTCGAACGACGAGTCCGCCTTCTCCCGAATCCAGCCCTCAGCACCATGCATCGCGCCGAACATGGCGCGGCTTGAGCCCAATGACCAGCGCGAGCTCGGGTGATGATGGTAGGGACGCCGCGCTGCGGAGTCCACTCCGCGGATAAGCCACTCGCCTTGGCGCCCTCCAGATGCAACCGCCGAGCCTGGATCCTAAGAGCGCGCGCGGAGTGGACGGGCGCAGCGCGCCGTCCTTACCAATAAAGCCGCCTCAGACGGGAGGTTGCTTTTGCAGAATCCGTTCGCGCGCTCGCGCCAGGCTGCGGCGTTCGCT
>DASXIK010000020.1:0-2906 GCA_036498025.1 Chthoniobacterales bacterium | reverse complement strand
GAGGCGGCCGCGCCTAACAAGCTTCTGGTCATGGTTCCCTGATCGGCACTTGGGAAGGTTGCACCGGCCGTCCGAGGTGTTAGTCTATCGCTTGGATGTCCCTTTGCGGCGGATCCAGCCCGCGGAGGTGCCATGAACGAGATTCGTGTGCAGTGTTACGCGGGGTATCGTCCCGACGAACGCCCTCTGCGCTTTGTCATTCGCGGCCGCGAGTTCTTGGTGAACGAACTCGACGGGCGATGGTTTTCTCCGGGAGCCAGCTATTTTCGCGTTCGTGCCGATGATGGTAATTATTATGTCCTGCGCCACGACGAGACTCAGGATTCTTGGACGCTTGACGGCTTCCGCGCCGCTCGTCGTGCGTAGCGCAAACGCTGCTCGATCCGGCCACTCCGAACTATGACCAATGCTGCGTTGCGGCGTCACGAACGTATCTCTGTTCCGGCCGCTATTGAAATTCGCGCCGCCGCTCCGGGCCTCAGCGGAGTTGCTACCGTAATTGGCGCCGGAGGCATGTTCCTTCGCACCGAGAATGTGCGTCCCCCCGGCACGGTTCTCGCGTTTAACCTCACTTGCGGCAAGCTCTCGATTGAGGTCGGCTGCAGCGTGCGCTACGTCACCGACCACGGCATGGGAATCGAGTTCACTGCGATCACTCCTGCAAATGACCAAAGGCTGCTGAGCCTCCTCGACCGGGTCCGCGCTACCTCTTAACCGCCTGTGTATCGACCCCGGGCCGGTGCAACTTTCTCCGCCTGCCGGGGTTTAAGATCACTGCAAGCCATGAAATCGAACTTTCAGCCTTTTTCGGTAAAGAATCGGCACACCTCGGCCACATCTTCAGCGCGACCTCGCGCCAGGAGCGGCCGTCTTCACGCTGCCCTGGCAACGGCCATCGTTGTAGGCGCGCTGCTCCCTGTTCTTGCAACGGCCGCCGCGCCTGGACCCGGCTCTGAGAGGCATTCCAATACGCCGGCCTCCGCCAACAGCAAATTCAAAGGTCATCTCCCGATCAACGAGCTCACCGAAGATCAGGCCATCCTTCACGCCCTGAACCGCCTGGCATACGGACCGCGCCCCGGAGACGTCGAGCGCGTCCGCCAGATCGGTCTGGAAAAATGGATCGACCAGCAGCTTCATCCCGATTCCATCGACGATTCCGCCTTGCAGCAGCGCCTCGAAAAATATCCAACCCTCACGAAATCTTCCCGGGACCTTCTGACTGAGTTTCCTCCCCCGAATCAAGCGGCCAAGGCAGCCGGAAAAACCAAGGAAGAGTACCGCCAGGAACTGCAGCAAAAGCGCGAAGCCGCCGTGGCTCAAATGACGGACACGGGCAACGACAACATGGATAGAGCCCAGGACGCCCTCGCGAAAATGCAAGGCCCTGGCCGAATCATCGCCGAACTCTCCATGGGCAAGCTCGATCGCGCCGTTTACAGCAACCGGCAGCTCGCAGCGGTGATGGAAGACTTCTGGTTCAATCATTTCAATGTTTTCGCCAACAAGGGTGCCGACCGCTGGCTGCTCACGCCGTACGTGCGCGATACCATCCGCCCCAATGCCATGGGCAAATATCGGGATTTGCTCGTCGCCACGGCCAGGAGTCCGGCCGTGCTCTTTTTCCTGGATAACTGGCTGAGCGTCGATCCGGCGGCGTTCGAGCGCCATCAGCAGGAAATCGGCGCCCGCCGCGCGCGCTACGGGGGCATGTCGGGAGGTGATTTTCCATTTCCGATGGCGGCCGGGCCGAACGCCCAAAAGATAAATCAAGACCGTGGCCTCAACGAAAATTACGGTCGAGAGGTGATGGAACTTCACACCGTCGGCGTGGATGCCGGCTACACGCAGCAGGACGTGATCGAAATGGCCCGCTGCCTTACCGGCTGGACTGTCCGACAGCCCCGCCGCGATCCTGAATTCGTCTTCAGGCCCGAATTTCACGCCGAAGGCAAAAAAGTTGTGATGGGCCACACCTTCGACGCCGGCGGCGAAAAAGATGGTGAGCAAGCGCTCGAAATGCTCGCGAACGATCCCCACACCGCGAAATTTATCTCCACGCAGCTCGCGCGCCACTTCGTTTCCGATAATCCGCCGCAAACGATCGTCGATCGCATGGCCGCCACGTACGAAAAATCCGGCGGCGATATTCGCGCCGTTCTGAAAACGATGATTTATTCGCCGGAGTTTTGGTCCAAGGAAGCCTACCGCGCCAAAATCAAGACGCCCTTCGAGCTCGTCGCCAGCACTGCGCGAGCTTTGAATTCCGATGTCGAGGTTTCGCTGCCTCTCGCCGTCTGGGTCGGACGGATGGGAGAGCCGCTATTCCTTTGCCAGCCGCCCACCGGCTACTCCGATAAATCGCAAGCCTGGGTGAATACCGGCGCGCTGCTGAATCGCCTGAATTTTGCGCTGGCCTTCGCGAGCGGACATTTGGCAGGCACTAAAGTCGATTTGGCGCCGATGTTCGGCGATCAGGCGCTGCGCGATTCACAGATGGCCCTCACTCGCTCGATTGATCTTTTCCTGGGCGGTCAGATCGATCCACAAACGCGCCAAACGCTCGAAGGCCGTTTGAACGATCCGCAAATTTCGCAGGCGCGCCTCGACGATCCCATCAAGCAGGTGAACGAAGGTCTGCTCGCAGGCCTCGTATTAGGCACGCCGGAATTTCAGCGGCGCTAGCGCCGGAAGTGGGTTGGAATTTCAGCATTTTGGTGGAAGCCCCCGCATTCATGCGGGGGAGAAGGCGCCTAAACGAGACCGGGCTTTAGCCCCGGCTCATTTCGGCAGAAGGCCGGTTACGGCATCAGTGCAAGGAGAATGGACATGGCTATCTCCCGCAGATATTTTTTGAAAAACGGCGGCATCGCCATGCTCGGCATGGCTTCTCTACCATCTTTCCT
>DASXIK010000019.1:0-1991 GCA_036498025.1 Chthoniobacterales bacterium | reverse complement strand
GGAAGAGACGGGCGGCCAGGAAATCGACCAGCTGGCGTGGTTTTTCGCGGAGCTCCACGGGCGCCAGTCTCGTAATGTCCGCGGGATCGCGCTGCGCCAGTGCGGCCATGATCCCGCCTGCGGAGCCCGGCCCGCGAGCGGCCGCGCTACCAGGCAGCATGGCGTCGCCGTTGAGCAGGTAATTGGCGAAGTTATAACGGAATAAAAGTGTCGAGGTGGTGATCCAGGATCTTCCGCCGTCCCATCCTTTAACGTTAGGCGGAGCAAAGAGGACCTGGCCCATTTGCCTCATGGCGTTCTGCATAATGACGGGCTCTGGAAGAGGCGCCTGCAGAATCTTGGCGGATTGCACGACGAACTGGATTGGGCTCTTGATTTGCGCGTGGCGCACGCGCTCGGAATAAAACTCAGCGGAAGTGAAAAGCTCGCGGAGCACCGGGCGGATTTCGAGATTATGGGTGCGCAGACAGTTGGCCATGGTTTCCACCAATTGCGGCGCGGGCTCGTCCTCCACGAAAAAGCGCAACAATTTTTGTCCGATAAACCGGGCGCAGGCCGGCTGTTTCACCAGGGTATCGATAATGTCGTCGCCGGTGAGTGTGCCCGCGCGGCCCATAAAGGTTTTGTTGCCGCGATCCTGCTGATAGGGAGCGAAGCGAAACTGCTGACTCGTTAGGTCAAGGCGATAACCGGTAAAGGCGCGGGCAGCCTCGCGAATGTCCGGTTCACTGTAATGACCGATCCCCACGGTGAAAAGCTCCATGAGCTCGCGCGCCCAATTCTCATTCGGATGTTCCTGCCGGCTCTGCTGGAGATCGAGGTAGATCATCATCGCCGGATCGCGCGACATCTTCTTGGTCAGGTCGGCGAAATGGCCGAAGGCGTTGCGGCGGAGGGTGTCGTTTTGCAGCCACATCCAGTAGGCGTCTTTGACTTTTTGGATGCTGGTGGCGAAGTGGCCATGCCAAAAGAGGGTCATTTTTTCCAGGAACGGTGCCGGACCTTGCCTCATGCGTTCCAGCCACCACCGGCGCAGATCGAGGATTTGCTGGCCCTCCATCATGCGCAGTTCCTGCATCTTCTCCTTTTTTTGGGAAGGATCGGGAGCGGTGCGGGCGGACATGCGCAGATCCCGTATATTCTTGGGACGGGCCCATTCGGGCGGCGGAACGTTGCCTGCCTCCGGGCCGGGATCGACCAGGTCGCGCACGGCTGGCCCCAGGCCCTTGCGCTGGAGCGTCTCGATCTCCTCCGGGGTGCCGCCAAAACCGGCGCGGTTTAAGAGATGCGCAGCGGTCTGCTCGTTCCACTGGGACGGTGGCAGAGGCGTAAACACGCTGATTAAACCGAGTGGTTAGGGAAAAGTTGCTGACGTTTCCCCTTAGAGAACGTATTGTTGTGGTTGGAGCCGCCCACCAGGCGGGCCCGGACAAGTAAGTAGTGAGAGGAGCAGGGAGCGGTGAAATTCATTAATTTGACGCGGCGCACGGAGATCGGCGCGAACTGCTATTACTTGGAAACGGGCGACCAACGCCTGGTGCTCGATTGCGGCATGCACCCAAAGGAGGAGGCGGACGAGGCGCTCCCCAATTTCAAGCCCATCAGCGACAAGCGTCTCGACGCCATCATTATTTCCCACGCGCATCAGGATCACATCGGCACCCTGCCCGTGCTCATGCGGCGGCAACCGGCTGCCCGCGTCTTCATGACCGAAGCGACGGGCGAGATCGGGAATAATCTTCTGCACAACTCGGTCAACGTCATGCTTCGGCAGCGCGAGCAACTGCGCACCTCTCTCTATCCGCTGTTTACCCATCGCGAGGCGGATCGCGCGGCCGACCAATGGCAATTTTGTCCGCTGCGCCAGCGCGTGACTCTTTCCGGAGAACGGGCCAGTCCGAAGGTTGAAGATGCCTGCACCTTTGAGTTTTTGGATGCGGGTCATGTTCTTGGCTCCGCCGGGGTCCTGCTCCGCGCGGAAGGCCGGGCGT
>DASXIK010000018.1:0-3078 GCA_036498025.1 Chthoniobacterales bacterium | reverse complement strand
GGTGAAGCGCCCGCAGGTTCTCAGATTCCCGTTCTCATCGAGCGGTAGAAGATTGCCGAAATCGCTAAAAGGGACAGGGCGGTCAGAGCAACGCCCGATCGCGTTTCGGAAGGGGCCTGCCAGACAAACCGCACCTGATGCGCTCCCGGTGAGGTGCGCACACGCATGAATCCGAAGGCGTCCGCCTCTATTGGGACGGCGATTCCATCTACCCACGCGCGCCATCCCTTATCGAAGTTTTCCTGCACGGCTATCGATTGGCCCGCGCTGGTTGTCGCACTGACTTCTATTACGTCGAGCCCCGGCCGGGTATAGACGGCGGCTTGCGGAATTGATTCCATGGCACGAGAGAACGCCTGTAACTGGTCGCGATCGTATTCGCTCCAGGGAATTGGCGCAAGCCGCGCCATGGTTTGTTCGTCTACAACGCGCGCGAGCCCAGGGCGCCTCGGGACCCGGTAAATCACGTCCCCGTCTTTGTCGTAAATTATCGGCAACAATCCGGTAAATTTTCGCGGGGCTTTCATTTGGGGATACATGTCCGTGGAATTAGCCTCATGCATAACCACGGCGTCCGCCCCAAAGGTCTCGAACCATGCAATATCCCGTATGGCATCCACTCCCAGGGTCAGCTGCGCCCTGGCAAGCGGTCCCATCAGCGTTTGCGCGCCCTGGTCCGAACCTCCCAAAACCTGCGGAAGGTCGCGCCATGTCGTATACCAGAAGCTGAGCGAGCCGGTCGCGAAAACCCGTGACCCCGGCAAGTTCGCGGCTATCCACTCCGAAAGGCGGTATTCGATCCGCCGCTGATAGTTTCGGTCTTCCGGAAATACGGTCCAGGCCTTTGTGAGGTAAGGAAGCGAGAAGCTTAAGCAGAGTGCTGTAACGAGGGCTGCCGCGGCCCGGTTGCTCTGCGCCAGCCGGCGCAGTCCTTCCACGCACGCCAGGATCAGCGCCACGTCGAGTTCCGGCAGAAAGCGCCGCTGGTCACCGGCCACCTGGAAATCGAACCAGTACTTGCCCAGCACCACGACGCCGAAACAAAGCAGGGCTCCCGCTACGAAAACCTGCCAGTCGGAAATTTTCTTCACCCGCACAAGCCACCACGAGAACACCGCAAAACTCACAGCCAACACTAGTGCCAGAGCCTGCGCCCGCGGATTTCCGGGCAGCGCCACCAGGAAGAGATTGCGCTTCGTCAGGCTTAAAAATGAGGGAGTCAGCCACCAGGCGCAAAGCCCGGCGCTGAGCAGTACGATCGCGAACGCGCGCCGGATTGTGCGCCATTCAAAGCCGCGCGCGACCAGCGTTCCCCAGAGCAGTAGCGGAAAAAAAATTCCGAGGGCATACGCCCCATAGAGATTATTCGAAACTACCAGAGCGCATGCCAGCGCGGCCGCGGCCACTGTCCAGCGCTTTCCCCCGCGCAGCGCTATCAGCGAGAAAGCGAGTCCCCAGGGAACAAATGCGAGCGCCGACGTGTGTGGCCCTTCCCCCCACTTGATCAGCACGTTGAGCCGCTCTGGCATCCAGTGCAGCGAGTCGTCCCGGTACCCCTTCATCAACAGGAAGGCGGGCGAGAGCAGAGCGCTGCCGCAACCCGCGGCCCAGGCCCAGATTCGTGAGCCGCTTCCGACTCGCACCAGAAGGTATAGCCCTGCCACTTCGAGACAGTAGGTCATCCCGGTATAAATGTGGTATCCGCGGGCCGGCTCCACGCGCAGAATCATCGACACAACGGCAGCGCCGTAGCGTGTCAGCGGTGGGTATACATAATCGAACCGTGTGCCGCAATACCATAACGCATGCCAGCCGGGATGCGGCCAATGATCCCGGATGAACCGCGCATCGGAGATGAAGGAGCCTTCGATCGACATCCAGTTGTCCAGGTAGTCAATGCGAAAAAGTGGCAGAATCAGAATCGCCGTCAAAACAAACAGAGCAAGTGCATCGATCCACGGTAAACGTGTCCAACTGGAGTGTTTCGAGGGTGTTGAGGGCGTCGACTCCGTCATCGTAGCCTTCTATCATACGGGAGGCTCTGGCGGCTCCCCCGATTACGCAAATGTGGCGTCGAGGCCCGGTGCCAGTCCTGGTCGACCCGCACCCTGCCTTATCTGCCACTCTTGAATTGCCAGTAAAATTGATCGATGGGATGTGGAATTTGACTAAGATCCAGATGCCTTCGAATATGACGGACCGTATGCGAGCGGAGTGGAATGTTCGTGCCCGTGAGGACGCGCACTTCTACGTCGCGTTCGGGCGGCGCCATCAGATCGATGCCGATTTTGAGGCCAGCGCCTCCGATGTCTTGCCGGCATTGGAACAGGAGTTTCACCGCCTTCCCGTGGCGCATGCTGGCGCACGTCGCGCGCTCGAGATCGGTTGTGGACCGGGACGTCTGCTGCTGCCGATGTCGCGCTATTTCAGTGAAATTCATGGTGTGGATGTTTCGGACGAAATGATAGGCCTCGCGCGGGAGCGATTACGGGACACGCACGTCCAAGTCCACGCAACCTCCGGCCAAGACCTCGCCATTTTTGCTGACGAGTACTTCGATTTCGTCTATTCCTACATCGTGTTCCAACATATTCCCGAGCGGGAAACCGTGCTGAACTATTTGCGCGAGTCCCAACGCGTTCTAAAGCCGGGAGGAGTGTTGCGTTGCCAGATTCGTGGAATCGCGCCGCCTCCTTCGGAGATGTTTGACCACTGCGAGACCTGGACCGGTTGTTTCTTCACAGCCGCTGAAATTTGCCGGTTTGCGCAGGAGCATGCGTTTCCGCTCGTCACGCTGTCCGGTGTCGATACGCAGTACATGTGGACAACATTCCGAAAACCTGAAGACGGCGCACCACCGATTCCGGTTCGCCTGCCGGTCATAAAGGGCATCACCGCAACCAGCGGGTCCGACCCTCGCGTTCCCAATCGCGGGCGTGGTGCGGCAGTCAGCCTCTGGATGGAAGGTATGCCGGACTCTGCCAGCGTCGCCGACTTCGATGTGCTTTTCGACGAACATCTGCAGATCCCCTGCTATCTTTCACCAGTATCGGAATCGGGAGGCTGCCAATATGACGC
>DASXIK010000017.1:0-9522 GCA_036498025.1 Chthoniobacterales bacterium | reverse complement strand
ACGCGGAAAACGACGAACACATCTGGGCGCAGGAGTATGATCGGGATGCCACCGATGTCTTTGCCATTCAGACGGACCTCTCGGAAAAGATCTCGCAGGAGCTGAGCGCGAAGCTTTCGCCGGCGGAGAAGGCACAAATGTCGGAGAAGCCGACGGAAAATTGGGAGGCCTACCTTGCTTTTATCCAGGCGCGCAACCTGCGGTGCAATGTGGAGGATTTCCAAAAGCTCAAGCAGGCCGAGCAGCTTTTCGAACGGGCCATCGAGCTGGACCCGAAATTCGCCCTGGCCTACGCGGGAAATTCCGATCTGCAGAGCTGGATTTATCATAACTTTGATCCGGTCCCCGCCCGCCGGGACCGAGCCCGTGCCCTGGCTAATCGCGCCCTCGAATTGAAACCTAACCTGCCGGAAGGCCACATGGCCCTCGGCACCTCCCACTATTACGGAGACCAGGACTATGAAGGTGCACTCCGGGAATTTGGCCTGGCCAAGGAAGGTCTGCCCAATCAATCGGAAGTCTATTTGGCGATCGGCGCCATCCAGCGACGGCAGGGGCACTGGGAGGAATCGACCGCCAATCTGGAAAAGGCAGCGAGCCTTAGCCCTAACGACCCCTGGCCGCTGCAGAACCTGTCCTTCAATTATCAAATGGTGCGCAACTACGATGCCGCCATCGCCACACTGGACCGCGCTCTCAAGATCGTCCCGAAATCGATCTCGCTCCTCGGTCTAAAAGCGAAGTTCGTGCTCGCGCAAAGTGGCGATCTCAGCGTGATCGAGCCCATGATCCAGTTTGTGCAGAACCTGCCTGCCGGATTGGAGAAGACGCAGATTACCATCGAAGGCCTGGTCTTCGTCCGTCTGATGCAGCGCAATTATGCCGAGGCTGCCCGGGTAGCCGAAAGCATCGATGACAGCGTGTTAGAAGCATTACCGGGCACGCTCTACAGCAAGTATGTGAACCTGGGTTTCGCGCGTCGAGCGCTGCACGACGAGCCGGCGGCGCGAGCCGCCTTCCTGCGCGCCCGAGCCGTCGCGGAAAAGATGCTGCAGGAAGGTCCCGATGACCCTTCCCGTCACACGAGGCTCGGCAGTGTGCTGGTATTCCTCGGGGAGAAAGAGGCCGGCATCGCCGAAGGGAAACGCGCCACCGAGATCCTGCCCGAAAGCAAGGATGCCTTTGGCGGGCCCGAAATGACGGAAAATCTTGCGGAAATTTACGCCCTGGCCGGGGATCCTGATCACGCGGTCGATCTGCTCGAAGGCCTGCTGGCGCGGCCGAGCAGCCTGACCGTACCGCTGATTCGGATCAATCCGATTTGGGACGGCATCCGTAATCACCCGCGGTTTCTTGCGCTGCTGCAGCGGTAATCACCCCAGGCGTCCGGAAGATTCATTCGCGTGCGCGCGGCGGCCGCCTCGGTATAGTTAGCCGACTCGACTGACAGCCCATGAGTAATTTTTTCGAGGAGGTCAAACGCCGGAAAGTTTACCGGGTGGCGGTTGCCTATGTGATCGCCGCGGGCGGCATTATTCAACTGGCCTCGGCGGCCTTTCCCGCGTGGGAATTGCCTAACTGGTCGCTGCGCCTGGTCATCGTGCTTCTGCTCATCGGATTTCCCATCGCCTTGATCCTGGCCTGGGCGTTTGATGTCACTCCAGAGGGCATTAAAGCCACCCCGGCCCCGGTCACCGCCGGTGGCGGATATCGCCGGCGGAACTTGATCCTCCTCATCCTCGGCGGGGTTGTCATCTCGGCCGCGGCCGGTTTCTTTCTCATACCGCGGGCGGCGGCGCACAAAGTCGACAAATCGATCGCCGTGCTGCCATTTGAGAATCTCAGTGACGACAAGGAGAACGCCTATTTCTCCGACGGCATTCAAGACGACGTGCTCACCAATCTCTCCAAGATCAGCGATTTGAAAGTGATCTCGCGCACCTCGGTGATGGGGTACCGCGGCCAGGGCCGCAATGTTCGCGAAATCGGCAAGGCCCTCGGGGTGGCCACAATCCTGGAAGGGAGCGTGCGACGCGCCGGTAACAAGGTGCGGGTGAATGTGCAGCTGATCGACGCGACCAACGATCAGCATCTGTGGGCGGAAGATTACGACGGCGATTTAACGGACGTTTTCAAAATTCAAACCGATCTGGCCCACAAGATCGCGGATTCGCTTCAGGCCAGGCTTTCGCCGAACGAGAAAGCGCGCATGGACGCGCGGCCGACGGAAAACAGCGAGGCCTATCTCGCCTTTGTGCAGGGTCACGACTACTTCAATCGGCCCGATCAACTCCTGCCCGACCTGGAGAAGGCCGAGAACCTTTTTCAGCGAGCCGTTGAGCTCGACCCGAAGTTCGCCGCCGCTTATGCCCAGCTCTCCTCTCTCGAGAGCTGGATCTACCAGTCCTTCGATCGATCGCCCACCCGGCGGGACAAGGCGCGCGTCGCGGCCAACGAAGCCGTCCGGCTGGCCCCGGACCTGGCCGAGACTCATCTCGCCCTGGGGTATCTGTCTTATTACATCGACCGCGACTACGAGCGCGCGCTCCGCGAATTTAAAACGGCCCAGGCAGATTTGCCTAACGACAGCGTAACCTATATGGCCATCGCCGCTATTCAGCGTCGCCAGGGTCACTGGCAGGAATCAACCGCCGGCTTCGAAAAAGCCGTAACGCTCAATCCGAAAGCGGGATTTATCTGGGAGAATCTGGCCATCAACTATCTGGCGGTGCGGGACTTCGCCGCAGCCGAGAAGACGTTTGACCGTGGAATGCGGGCCGCGCCGCAGTCGATCACCCTCAATGCCATGCGCGCGATGTTGCAGTTGGACTGGAAAGGGGACGTCGGAGCGATCGAAAAGGCCTTGGCCGCCATCCCGCCCGATTTTGACCCGCAGGGAATCGTGACGAGCGCGCGCTTTAACTATTATGTCCTCAGCCGCCGCTACCCGGAAGCTTTGCAGGTCATTCAGCAATCCAAGCGCGAAACGTTTCACGACATATCTGCCGCCGAGTTGCCAAGATCGCTTCTGCTTGGGCGCGCCTATGAGTTGTTGCACGACGGCGCGCGCGCCCGCGAGGCTTACCAGGAGGCGGCCGGTTTCGTGGAAGCGAAGTTGCGCGAAGCCCCAGAGGACGCGAGCTGGCATGCGCTGCTGGGACAGATTTATGCCTCGCTGGACCGCAAAGACGACGCTGTGCGGGAAGGAAAACGCGCCGTTGAGTTGCTGCCTGAGTCGGTGGATGCGCTTGATGGCCCGCCCATTACGGCCAATCTTGCTCAAATCTACGCTACCATCGGCGATCGCGACGCGGCCCTGCCGTTGATCGAGCATCTACTGCAGGTGCCGGCCGGCCTAACGACTCCGACCTTGCGACTCGATCCCATCTGGGACCCGCTGCGGGCCGACCCGCGTTTCCAGGCCCTGCTGGAAAAATACCCGGTCAAGACGTGAGGGCCCGCGAAGCCGGCTTGCCCGGGCCCGGCATTGATGATTCCATTCCCGCGGCGTTCCCGATCCTGATGAAGCCTTGTCTCCTCTTAGTCTCTCTCCTTTTTGCCTTCGCCTTTCCGGCCGCGGGTGAATGGGTCGCGGTCTCGTCGGACAGCGAGGCTGCCTCCGTGCCCGGTCTGATCCATCGGCACATTGAGCTGAAGAATGCGGCGACCGACGAGTTCGCCGCGCTTGATCTCGCGCTCTTTCCCGCCTCCGCCAAAAAATCATTGCGAGTGATCGACAACCCGAGCGGCTCGCTCTCGCTGGCGGAAGCGCTGCGCGACCGCGGCTGCGTGGCGGGAGTGAACGGCGGCTATTTCGATCCCGGCTTTGCTCCCATCGGCCTCCGCGTGATGGATGATAAAATCGTTAGGCCGATGGTGCGCGCCCGCCTGATGACGGGGGTGCTTTTCTCGGCCGGCGGCTCTCTTGAGATCGCGCGGGTGGGAGAATATGCCCGCCGGCGGAACGTCACCGCCGCCGTGCAATGCGGGCCGTTGCTGGTCGAAGGGGGAAAACCGGTCAAGGGACTGGATGAAACGCGCTCGGCCCGGCGAACGTTCGCCCTGGTCGGGGCGGACCGGGGAGCTCTGGGGTTTTGCCCGGGCGCTTCCCTGGGCGGCTTGGCCGCCCTTCTCACCAGTCCCTCACTGGCCAGGGATTTGAAGATTCAGCGCGCCCTCAATCTTGATGGGGGCTCCTCCAGCGCCTTCTGGTTCAAGCGCGCCGATGGCAGCGCTTTTTCCATCTCCGAGCAAAAAAACGTGCGCGACTTTGTCGGCATCGCCGCGCGTTAGTGCCGCGACAGGTAAGCAACGGTGCCTGATGGAAGGGGCTGGGGAGCGCACGCGCCTCGCGTGCTGGCGATGGCGCCCTCGCCATCGCGAACTTTTCCCTCTCCCTCAGCCAATTTGACCTGCCATCTTGACCGGAAGTTGGTTTCGGCGAGGGCGCCGCCGTAACGCGGGTGAAGGAGCGGCCGGGCTTTCCAACCGGCACGCGAGGCGCGTGCGCTCCCAGAGAAGCCGTGCGCGCCTAACCGGCATCGACGAGAAATCTGTGAAAATCTGTGTAATCTGTGGATAAGTCTTTCTTATGCGCACCTTTGGCGGATTCAGATTGGACGAGGAATTTTTTTACGGTGAAGTCGTCGGTGATGAGGTTCACATCCTGGAGAATGAATACTGGATCGATCTGCAGCCGACCGGGGAAGTAACGAAGCTGGATCTGCTCGAGGTCGATCTGCCCGTAGCGCCGTCCAAATTGATCGCCGTCGGGCTCAATTACGCCGATCACATTGCCGAGATGAAACGGACGCCGCTGGGCACGCCGTTAATCTGGTTCAAGGCGCCGAGTTCGTTGCTACCACACGAGGGGACAATCCAAATCGCGTTTCCCGATCATCAAACAGACTTCGAAGCCGAGCTGGCCATCATTGTGGGCGCGACCGGCAAGAACATTCCCGTGGAGCGTGCGTCCGAGCATATTTTCGGTTACAGCGTGGGCCTCGACATCAGTGACCGCGATCTCCAGAAATCGGAAAAGCAATTCGGGCGCTGCAAATCATTCGATACGTACACCCCCTTTGGTCCGTTCGTTTATACGGAGGTGGAGGTGGGGGATCTTCCGCTGGAACTGCGGCAAAACAGCGAGGTGCGCCAGCGCGCGCGGACCAGCCAGATGATCTACTCGGTGGCGGAAATCGTGGCTTTTGCCAGCCAGGCGCTGACGCTGAACGCCGGAGACGTGATTTTAACGGGCACCCCGTCGGGAGTGGGACCGATCAGGGCTGGGGACGAGCTCGAGGCCGGGATATCCGATTGGCCGGCCTTGCGGGTGAGGGTGGAAAACGCGGCCTGAGCGAACGTCTCCCTCCTCGTCTGAGAGGGACGGAGGGTTTTTTTTCTGGAGCGGAGGCCACCTTTCGGGGCCCAGTGCTACATCCTGCGGACAGCGTTCATTCGATTCCATTAAGGGAGTCAACCTCCGCGTAGTGAAGGGTTCCGATGAACTTGAGAGAAATTTTAGCTGGACTCAACAGGAGGCTCTTTGGGATAAAGATAAGTCCAAGTAATCGAGCTCGTAACTGAACCATGGCCGCACCTATGAAAACACTACTCACTCTTTGCCTCAGCATCGTCGCCCTGGGCGCATTCGCCCAGAGCCAGCCCGCTGCGCCGCCGCCACCGCCTCCATCGGGTGCAGGTGTTCCGGCCAACCCGGCGCCGCCAACCGGTGCGGTGAATCCGGCGCCACCGGCCGGTACCGGCATGCCTATGACATCTCCTGCCGCGGCGGGAGCACCGGGCTCCTCTGTCGCCCCGGCGGTTCCTGGAACCAGCGTGAGTGCCACCCTCAGTGGCAGTCTCACGCCGGCACCTGCGGCGGCAGCCAGCCCCGCAGTTGCAGCTATTCCGGCCGGTCCAGCTCTGACTGGGAATTTCTTCATCGATAACTTCAAAAAGGGTGGTCCCATCATGTGGCCCATCCTCATCGTTTCCGTCATCGGTCTCACCGTCGTGATCGAGCGCATCTTCTGGTGGACGGGCCGCTGGTTCCGGCGCGATCCCAAGCGCATCGAGAAAGTTTTCACCGCCGTCGAGGTGGGTGACGTGGCCGAAGCATCCCGGTTGTCGCGCGACTCCAGCGATCCGGTTTTACGCATGATGTGGAACGGTCTCAATCACCAGCACGCTTCGCTGCAGGGCGCCCTGCAGGTGGCGGCGGGCATCGAAATCAAACGGGCCGGCCGGTTTCTCGTCGTCATGGACACCCTGGTAACCCTGGCTCCGTTGCTCGGTTTGCTGGGCACGATCACCGGTCTGATTCGTTCGTTTAGCTTCCTCGGCAACGAAGAGATCCAGATCCAGGCGGTCACCGGTGGTATCGCGGAAGCGCTCATTGCCACGGCCTGCGGTCTGGGCATCGCCATCTTTGCGCTGATTCCCTTTAACTTTTTCACGTCCCGGGTGTCTAACCTTGAGTTCGAGCTGCAAACCGCGGCCACGAATCTGGAGGTGATGCTGGAAGCGAATACCAAGGCTAAACGCGAAGCGGAAATGACCAGTTCGCGCTAAAAGACGCAAAAAGTTGAACCGCCCTCGATGATGGCCGTGGGAATGATTGCAAAAGCTGAACGATGAGAATCGGAACGCCCATACCGCACAAGAAAGCGCGGATCGAGATCATTCCCTTGATCGACATCATGTTTTTCCTGCTCGCCAGTTTTATTATGGTGAGCCTGAGCCAGGTCCACATGAAGGGCATCAAGGTCCATTTGCCCACGGGGCAGTCGGGCGAGACGCAAGCTAAGAACCAGTACATCAGCGTCTCGGTGGACGCTCAAGGTAATCCTTATTTCGATAAGGAGCAGATGGATTACGACAAGCTGACGGCCCGGCTAAAAAGGGTTCACGATGAGGATCCGGAAGCGAAAGTTTTCGTGCGCGGCGACGCCGATACGGTGCATGGGAATATCATCCGCGTGCTCGATATTTTGCGATCTGTCGGTTTCTACAAGATCGCCTTTGAAATCAAGAGCGAGGCTCTAAAGGGAGTGCCCGGTCCGGGCACGGGAAATTAAATGGCCAAACCAATTCTCTACAGGCCGCCTTCGAAGAATCTCCTTTGGGCCGCCTTTGGCTGTACCGCGGTGATTTATGCGAGCGCAGTTGTCGCTGCTATTAAACACGAAGCGCCCACCGTGGATTTGGCGGACATCCCCCAGGCCACGGTGGAAGCGAGCATCGAGCAGGCCGAGGAGCAGCCGACTCCGCCACCGGAAGACATTCCCGTGCCGGAACCGCCGCCCATGCCTCAGGAGGTTCCTGAATTCCACGAGGAGAACACCCCGCCACCCAAGCACCAACCCAACAGGCCGACCGCCCCCATTAAGACGCCACAGGTCGGAACGACCGGACCCAAGACGCTCTCCATTTCCGGCGCCAAAGCCCTGGCCATTAATTCGCCGCGCCCCGAGTATCCCTATGAGGCGCGCTCCCGCCACATCATGGGCAGCGGCGTCTGTGTCGTGTCCGTGGACATGGGCAGCGGTTCCGTGACCGACGCCACCATGGCGCAAAGCATCGGCAATCCCATTTTGGATAACGCCGCCGTGAGTGCTTTCCGGAGGTGGCGCTTTAAACCGGGAACTGTCTCGAAGGTAAAAATTCCCATCACCTTCACCATGGCGGGCGCATCTTACTAGCTTTATGCGCATTTCATCTCCTCTTCCCAAGAAGCACGCGCGCATCGAGATCATCCCGTTGATCGACATCATGTTCTTCCTGCTGGCTAGTTTCATCATGGTGAGCCTTAGCCAGACGCACATGAAGGGCATCAAGGTGAATCTACCCGCAGCCGTGGCCCTGCCGACGAACGCGCCGAAGGATTACCTCTCCATCCGGGTCGCGGCCGGCCCGACATACTATTTTGATAACGCCTTTGTCCCCGATGACCAGGTCTTGCCCAAATTGTTTGCCCTGCATCAGCAGAATCCCGACATGAAAGTGTCGATCAGTGCCGAGATGATGGCCATGCACGGTGACGTCATCTCTGTCCTGGATAAGGTTCGCATCGTTGGCATCAAGAAAGTTGGCTACCAGATTCGCGCTGCCCAGAAGATGGACCAGCACTAGCGAGCCGACGAATCCTTCGGTCGATTCGCAGTTAGATCCTAATTTTTCCGCGGCTGGTTTGTTTCTCTTGAGAGGAGCAAACAAACATGAGCCCGGCACAGTTATACCGCCCGAGCCCGAAATGGCCGATCGCGGCCGCGTTTACCTTCGCCGGCGTCATTCATCTTTCGATGGTCGCCCTGGCTTCTCACCATCGTGAGCTGCCGACTGCGCCGTTCATCGACGACGTGCCCGTTGTGGGTGGCGAGGATGTCCGGCCCGAGTCGACCCCGGAACTTGAAAATTCTCCTCCCGAGGAAACCGCGGCGCCGCCCGCAAATCAGGATTTTATCGATGCGCCCACGCCCCCGACCCATCAGCCACGACGGCCGCACACTGGGCCGATGCGTCCGTCCGCCCATCCCGGGCCGGTGTCGTTAGGCAGTATCAGGCCGTCGCTGGTCAGCGCGCCCCGGCCCGAATATCCGTATGAGGCGCGCCGGCGCCACCTGACCGGAGCCGGTATCGCCATTCTCACAGTGAATTCAACCAGTGGCTTCGTGCTCGACGCCCGCATGGAACAAAGCACAGGTGATCCCATTCTCGATCGCGCGGCGGTGAGCGCTTTTCGGCGCTGGCGCTTTCGCAGCGGCGCCCCGGCGAGCATTCGCATTCCTGTTACATTTACTCTGGCCGGCGCATCGTTTTAGGCAACCGGCAGGCAGCCGCGCAACTCTTGCACGGCCCGAGCGCGATGACTGATCTGGTTTTTCGTTTCGGCTGGCAACTCTCCAAAAGTTTTTTCATAACCTCGCGGCTGGAAGATGGGGTCGTAACCGAAACCGCCGGCGCCGCGCGGCGCTTGCACGATTTCTCCCTCCACCGCACCCTCCACTGTCCGGATGAAATTTCCGTCGCGGGCCAGCGCCATGACGCACCGAAATCGCGCGGTGCGCGGACCGGTCTCCGCAGGCGCACGCTTGCCCAACTCCTGCAGGAGTTGCTCGATATTCTGCTGGTCGGTGGCTTTCTCACCGGCGTAGCGCGCTGAGCGGACACCGGGCGCGCCCGCCATGGCGTCGACTTCAAGTCCAGAATCATCCGCCAGCACCAACCCGGGGCACATCCTGGAAACGGCCAGCGCCTTGATCTTCGCGTTCTCGGCGAAAGTGGCGCCGTCTTCGATGATCTCAGGAATGTCGGGATGCGCCCGCAGGTCTTCCACCACGAATCTGTTGCCGAGAATCTCCTGGATCTCCAGCGTCTTGTGCGCGTTGCGGGTGGCGAGAATCAATCGAAGCACGTGTTTAGACTACGTGAAATGGCAGGATCTGGGTAGCGCACTCGTCCCGAGTGCCGGCGAAACCGTCTCGGTTTCGCGACCTTAAGAAAAGATCGTTTCGGCGGGAC
>DASXIK010000016.1:0-1543 GCA_036498025.1 Chthoniobacterales bacterium | reverse complement strand
GCCGTAAACCGTGAACGAGATGCGGTCGCCTTTGATCTTTCCGTGTGAGATGGGAGCCGTTCCTGGATATCCCTGTCCAACGTTCGCCGTCCCAGTAAGCCTGTCTCCATCCACCTTGAATTCGAATTCAGCTCCCCCGATCGTCTTCCACGCCACACCACGGACGTACCGAACGGTCCAATGCCCACCGATATCCGTTGATTGGGCGACCAAAGCGAAAGCAAGCAATGCCGCAGTGAACGACGCCCGCGGTATTGACTTCATTTGTATCCACCAACAGGAATGGCTTTCATGGCGGCTTCGATCTCGGCCGCGGTGGGCGGGTGCGCGTAGAATTTCGATGCCTCGCGGACGAACCCGTGCGGCCCAACGGGGATGATGGCCCCGGCCTGCGCCTCCCCGCATGAACCCTTCAGAATAACTATCCATTGCCCCGCATCCCACTGCTGCAGCACCGCGTAAACACCGGGCTTCGAAGATGCCATGACTCGCAGCACCATGGACTTTCGCTCGGTTCCTGCGAGGCCTTGACCCGCTGCGCTCACTTCGACCTTGCCAGGCCCAGGGCATTCGGTGGTTCGGAAAACGAATGCTGCTGACTTGACGTGGAAATCCTGGGCAGCCACTGGACTTCCGATCTCGAAGGTAAACGCCTGCGCCCGTCCCAGCAGGGGAGCGCAAAGGAGTGCCGCCAATGCTGCCAAGCGGGGTGTCGCCGTTTTCATAACCAAGTTAGACGGCGGTGGCGCGATTTTCTTCCCAACTACCATTTCCATGCCAACTCCTCCTTCAACCGATTCAGCATTTCGGGATCGAGCGCCAGTACGCGTTCCTTCGAAATATCCGCAGGGACTGGCGTTAACACCGCGATCCGGTCATAGACGCGTGCGCGATCGGCGGGCGCGACTCGGGAAAGCAGATGCCACAGCGTCAGTGTGTCCCGAATACGGGCCGTGCCGATGATCGACTCCAACGCTCCGTGGTCCACGGCCTGCGCAAATTCCCGCGGCGCATCCTCAAAATAAGGAAGGTCGGCTCCCTTATGAGGTTTGATCCGACAGAGTGCGCCCGCCGGCACGAGGGATTCGAGTCCTTGCCATTCAAAGGACACCCAGCCTTTGGTGACGCGCAACACGCCCGATCCGTTCTCTTCCATATTCAATGCGTATTCGCAGCCAAGGTCGATGGCGGTCCCGGACTTGGTGTCGACGAAGAAAAGTCGTGGCGGTGCGCTGATCCTTGCATAAATCGCGCCGTGCTCCAGCGTCAGCCGGTGCTGGTCCGCGCGATCCGCCGTGACCCGCAAACGCGTGTTCGGGCTCAAATCCACGGATCCGATATCGGCGATGCGTAATGTTCTGCGCGCTGAATCACTCGTTACGATCCATCCAGCCTGCCGGATGCCGAACCAGTAGACACCTGCGGCGACTATGAAAACTGCAGCCGCGGCGGCCCAGGCAACCCGCCACCTGGGGGCGGCTCGTACCTCGCCCTGCTTGCCTTCTCGTATGGCTGCCTCGATCGCATTCCAGACCGATTCCGG
>DASXIK010000015.1:0-5233 GCA_036498025.1 Chthoniobacterales bacterium | reverse complement strand
ACCCAGCCGTTCCCGCCGTATCGGTCGAGCTGGAAATCGAGCGGCTGAGGAAGTTACGGAATAAGATCGCGGCCCGGCCGGCCCAGGTAGTTTCCTGTACAAAAAAAAGCCGCGCGACAGATAAACTGCCACGCGGCCTTCTGGCTACTGAGAAATCAATTAACTGCGTGACCGCGGTTAACAGCAGGCTTGTTAAGCCCGGGGTTGTTCGTGGTCTGATTGTCTTGGGAGGGGCGGTTCACATTGAAGTGAGCCCCGCCTTTGGCGTCCTTTTTGGGCTTGAGATCACGGACTTTGACGTTTTTCTTTGTGGTTGGCATTGTGTGTTTTCTGGGTTGTTGTTGTTGTTGTTGTTATTCGACTGCAAAAGAAACCGCACTGGGCGAAACCGCAGTGCGGCTCTCTTTTGCTTTCTTAACTACGCTGACAGCCGTAATGCCTTGAGAGTTCTGGGTTGGCATAGTCTTACTTCTGTTTTGGGTTACTGGTTGTTTGTGTGGTGTAAGAGGCGCCGAAAAACGAACGCCCACCCACGACATTGCTCTTGGGGATCAAGTCATCGAGACGGATCAACTTCTGCTTCCTGCGCCTTTGCCTGGGATGCTCAGAATCCCCGGCGGCCGCATGATTTTTGTCCTTCGATGTACTCACTGTGGCCCCCTATTAACACCATCCGTGCCATGGTTTATCGGTTGATTGTTGTCAGAATTTGTATTTCTCATTAGTATTTTGTGCTGAATGGATTATAACTGAATTTCTTTCTTGAAAAAGACTTTTTGACGGGTAACGGTCGTCCTCTCCTGGACTCGTTGTGATACCGGTGTGCTCCAAAAATAGGCCGGTGTCAGGCCTCGTTTTTTTTCACCTTTCGAAGATGCCGCGCCAGCGTCGCCCGCGAGATCCCCAGAAGCTTCGCCGTCTTGCGCTGATTCCCCTTGGTCTGCTCGTAAACAAAGCGCACGTGCCGCCTGACCGCGCTGGAAAGAGTCAAATCCACTTCGCTCGAGGGGCGGCGCTGATTCGATGAATTGTCTACCGGAGCAGCCGGTGCGTGGTCTCTCGCCCGCAGCTCGGTGGTCTCGAGATCGGGCGGAAAAACCACGTGCTCCGGCAGGATGACCTGGCCGTCGCAAAACAATGTCATGGTCCGGACCGTATGACTGAGCTCGCGGAGGTTTCCGCGCCACGGATGGCGCACCAGCTTCTCCATGGCCTCCGGATGAATCGCCGTAATCTTGCGGCCTTCCTTCAGGCCGGCTGCTTTGAGTTCCGCGGCAATCAGGACCGGCAGCTCTTCAATGCGCTCACGCAAAGGAGGAATCAGCAAGGTCAGCCCGTTCAGCCGGTGGAAGAGATCCTCGCGGAACTTGCCCTGTTGCACCCGTTCGCGCAGCGAGCAGTTGCACGCGCAGATGATGCGTGCATGACAAGTGAGCATTCGCTCCGACCCGAGCCGCTCGAACTCGCCGTACTCGAGGACACGCAGGATCTTGACCTGGGCGAGGGGACTCATCTCGGAAATTTCATCCAGGAAAATCGTGCCGCCGTCGGCCAGCTCGAATTTTCCCTTGAGAGTCTGCTGCGCGCCGGTGAACGCGCCCTTCTCGTGCCCGAAGAGTTGGCTTTCCAGCAGGGTGTCGCTCATGGCCGAGGCATTGAAGGAAATGAAAGGGCCGGATGTGCGGGCCGAGGAATTATGAATGGCGTGCGCCAGCAGCGTCTTGCCTGTTCCGGTCTCACCCAGCAGGACCACGGGCACTTCGGAATTGGCGGCCAGCGCGGCCAGTTGCAGGCAACGCGCCATCGCCTCATTGCTGGTGACAATGTCCTCAACTCTCAATCTGGCTAACGGATCGGGCATGCGGTTGAACCTACTGCCTCATGTTTTCGCGCAGTTGATGAATCGGCTCGAGCACATACTCGATGGGACTGCGACCGCCCACGACGATATGGGCGTCGCCGCGCATGCCCACGCGCAGCGGCAGGCCTTTCCCGCCGGCATGGGAAGACTCCAGCGAAGCCAGGGCCACAAAGCGCGGACCATCGGGCCCCACCACCGCTGACGGACTAATCCAATCCAGCTTGCCATTGACTGCGCCGTAACGTTGATAGGGGAAAGCGTCGAAGAAATAACGAACCTTTTGCGAGATCGCCAGTCTCGGAAGGCCGGCTTCATTCAGCATCAGTCGGGCCCGCGGCTCCGCATCCTGGCGCGACAACTGACAGAGCACCGCCCCTTGCGGCACCACACTGCCGGGAGTGCGCTGATCCAGGGAGATGACCACGCCGTCGTAGGGGCTGCGCACCGTGAGAAGATTGTCCTTGGTGTTCTCCAGGTCGCTCTTCAAAGCGGCCAGGCGTGTCTTCAAATTTTCGATTTCGGAAGCCTGCTCCCCTCGTTGCCGAGCGTGCTCCGTTTCGATGCGATGCAAATCCAGCTGCGTCTGCTGCAGGGTCCGCTGCGCCACGCTCAAATCCTTCTCGGATCCGGCCAGCTCCAGGCGCAGCTTGATGAAGTCCACTTCCGATTCGCCGCCCTGCTTGGTCAGCCTCTCCATACGAGTCACCAGGTCGCGACTGGTGCGGGCATGATTTTCCCGGAAGCCCACCTCGCTTTTCGCCTGTTCGATTTCTTCCTTCTTGATTTGCAGCTGCGACTGGTAGGCCCCGTCAAACTGCCGGAGCCCTTCCTGCTTGCTGCGCAGATTCTCGCTCAAAGTGGTTTGCTGAGTGCCCCAGCCTTTGATCTCGTCCGACTGCAGCACAAAAAGAGGATCGCCCTTTTCCACTTTCTGGCCTTCAGTCACCGGCACGCTGGAGATGATCGCCTGGCGCGGCGCCTGCACCGGATCGGCGCCCGTGGCCGGCACCAGCACAAAGGGGCAGCGCACTGTCTCCGGCAGCTTCATCACGATCGAGAGGATGAAAGCGAAGCCGAGAAAACCGAGGAGCAGCCAGGCGGTCCAGCGAATGATCCAGGGCGGCGGCTCCTGCGGGAGCATGTCCGACTCGATATCAATGGAACCGCGCGGTGTTGTTTGCGAGCTCATTCGTTAGATTCCCATCTGCTGGCTCGACAGATAATAATACAAGCCGCGCTGCTCGATCAATTGCTCGTGCGTCCCGACTTCGGCGACGCTGCCCTTTTCCAGCACCACGATGGCGTGCGCTTCCCGCACGGTGCTCAGGCGGTGCGCGATGACGATGGTGGTGCGGCCGCTCATGAGGCGCCCGAGGTTATCCTGGATGGCGCGCTCGGATTCGGTGTCGAGCGCGCTGGTGGCTTCATCAAAAATCAGGACGGGCGGATTGTTGTAGATCGCCCGGGCGATGGCGATGCGCTGTTTCTGGCCACCCGAGAGAGACAGCCCGGATTCGCCGATCTTGGTCTCGTAGCCTAACGGAAGGCGCATGATAAAGTCGTGCGAAGCCGCCGCCTGCGCCGCCGCCAGCACACGGTCAAGATCCGGCTCGGGATCACCGAAGGCGATGTTGCGCGCGATCGTCTCGTTG
Source organism: Chthoniobacterales bacterium (assembly GCA_036498025.1). Taxonomy (GTDB): domain Bacteria; phylum Verrucomicrobiota; class Verrucomicrobiia; order Chthoniobacterales; family UBA10450; genus JBBRDU01. The sequence goes on along the minus strand of DASXIK010000015.1, from coordinate 1,720 downwards.
AACATGTGGTTTTCCTGCAAGACCATGCCGATGTGCCGCCGCACATCGCGGTAGTTCAGGGTTTTGAGGTCGACATGATCGAAGAGAATGGTGCCCTGGGTCGGCTCGAGCAATCCGGCGATGAGCTTGATCAGCGTCGTCTTGCCGCAGCCGCTTCGACCAACGAAGGCCACCATTTGTCCGGGGGCGAGGTGGAGATTGATATTGCTGAGAATATTGGGCGATTCGGGCCCGCCATATTTGAAACTGACCCCGCGCAGTTCGATTCGGCCCTCCAGGCTGTGCACCGGCACGAGGCGCGAGCGGTCATGCCCCTGTTCCGGTTCCTGCTCGAAGATATCGTTCAGTCGATTCAGCAGGACGGAGGCGAGTTGCATGTTATCCCACACTCCGAGCGTGCGCAGGATACCGCCATAAGCCATGGCCGTCAGGGAACTGAACGCCACAAATCCACCGACACTGAGGGTGCCATGAATCACCTGCGTGGCCCCGACCCACAGGAAAATCGCGGTCGACAGCATCCCGATGGTGTTGAGCACGCTGTCATACGACATGACAATGAAACTTGATTTGAACAGCTTCTTCGAGACGGAGAGGAACTCGTTCAGCATGGCATCGCGAAAAGCGCTTTCCGCCGAAGCCGCTTTCACCGCCTCGATTCCCTTGATGGCATCGATCTGGTGCGAGCTGTATTTCCCCTGACTCTCTTCCACGCCGGCGAAAAGCGGCCGCAAAACTTTCACGGAAAAAATCATGAGCCCGACGTACAACGGCGTCGTCGCCAGAAAGGCCAGCGTCAGGAACGGACTGTAAATCATCATCAGGCAGATCGAACCCACCAGGTAAATCATGGCCAGCATCGCCCCGATGCCCTGGCCGACGGCAAACTGCCTAACCTGCCGGGCCCCGTCCAAGCGCCGCTGAATATCGCCCGTTCGCCGGCTGGTGAAGTAACTCATCGGCAGCGAGAGCAGTTTGCGGCTGAGAAGGTCGAGAATGGACGTGTCCAGCCGGACCGCCGCGAAGGCCAGCAGGTATTCCTGCGCCAGGGTGGAGAGCTGGACAAAAACGATGGCCGCGAACATCCCCAGCAGGATGGTTTTCAATAATCCGAGATCGTTCTCCACGATCACCCGGTCGACGACCATCTGTGTGAAAACGGGAAAGAGCAGTTGCAGCACGCTGATGGCCACCGCCAGGCCGAGAACTTGAAAGAGGATGACCTTGAACTTGGCCAGGAAGGGCACGATCCAGGCGAGCGCCGGTTTGCTCTCCGGCGCGCTCTCGAAAGCCACCGTGTAATCGAACAGCGCCGCGTAGCCGGTCCACTTGGCCTCGAATTCGCGCCGCGGGATCTTGCGATATCCCATGGCCGGATCGGCCACGCGCACAAACCCCGCCTCGACGTCGTAAAGCACGATCCAATGATTGCCTTCCCAGTGCACAATGGCCGGCAACGGCATGAGCGGGAGATTGCGCAGCGAAACCTTGAGCGCGCGCGCTGCCAGCCCCAGCTCGCTGGCCGCGCGGCACAAAGCTTTCAAACTCGTGCCATCGGTGGCCGTGTGGCAAAGCTGCCGAATGCGCGAGAGGCTGACCTTGCGGCCAAAATGCCGGCAGATCATTCCCAAACTGGCCGCGCCGCAATCCATCTCATCGATCTGCTCGATATGCTCGATCATCTTTATTTTTCCGGGCCGCTTCTTGAATAATCCATCCC
>DASXIK010000014.1:0-8484 GCA_036498025.1 Chthoniobacterales bacterium | reverse complement strand
AGGGCATGCGCGAGGCGGGCCAGTGCGCGGTGGCATCCAGAATTTCTTCCTTGGTCCAGGCGCCGGAGAAAAAAAGCGGAACCCCGCTCAGCGTCATCATGCCGATCGCGTAGGTCAGGAACGTCACTGGCATGAGGCGGCGCAATCCGCCCATCTGGCGAATGTCCTGTTCTTCGTGGCAGCCGTGAATGACCGAGCCGGAGCCAAGAAAGAGCAGAGCCTTGAAAAATCCGTGAGCCAGCAAATGCATGATGCCGGCGGCCACACCACCGACGCCTAACGACACCATCATCAAGCCGAGTTGGGAAACGGTGGAGTAGGCGAGGATGCGCTTGATGTCGGCCTGGGCGATGGCGATGAGCGCGGCCATGAGTGCGGTGATCACGCCGATCCACACGACCACGGTGAGCGACGGCGTGACGCCATCGACGGCACCGACGGCAAAGAGCGGATAAACGCGCGCGACCAGGAAAACACCGGCGGCGACCATGGTGGCCGCATGGATGAGCGCGCTCACCGGCGTGGGACCTTCCATGGCATCGGGCAGCCAGACGTGCAGCGGGAACTGGCCGGATTTGCCCACGGCGCCGCAGAAAATCAAAAGCGCCACCGATGTCGCGGCCGCGCCGAGAGCGAGCAAGCCGGCGTTTTCCAGGCAGCCCTGGCCGTCGTCGTAAAAGAGCAACGTGCCGGTGCTCTTATAAAGCCAGAGCAGTCCGAGAAAAAATCCGATGTCGCCGATGCGCGTGGTGATGAAAGCCTTTTTCGCAGCTGTCGCGGCGCTCGGTTTATTAATCCAGAAGCCGATGAGCAGGTAGGAAGCGAGCCCGACCAGTTCCCAGCAAACGAAGAGAAGAAGCAGACTGTTGGCAATGACGACGCCGAGCATGGCGGCGCTGAAGAAGGAGAGGTAGGCGAAGAAGCGGGTGAAATTCTTGTCTTCCGCCATGTAGCCGATGCTGAAAACGAAAATGCAAAGGCTAACGAGCGTGATCATGACGAGCATGGCGGCGGTCAGCGGATCGAGCAGCCAGCCGATGCGCACCGCGTTCTCGCCAAAAGTGAACCAGGTGATGTTGTGGAACGCGCGATAGCCGGGGGAGGAAAGCGTGGGGAGAAATGCGGTGAGGGAAAGGACAAGCGCGGCGAGTTGGCCGAGAACGGCGAGGGCGGCGGAGGCGCTTCGTCGCGAGTTGCTCAGACTCAGGATCAATAATGACGCCGCGAGCGGAATCGCGGGGATGAGCCAGAGATACTGGACGATCCAAGTCTTCATGAACGGGAAAGGGGAAAACGCCCAACGCTCAACGCCCAACGCCCAACGCCCAAGTCAGACCCAAGCGCTTCGCGTTTGCGCTCGGCGACAGACCCTCTGACTTGAGCGTTGAGCGTTGAGCGTTGGGCGTTGAACGTTTGCTTCTGCTTCCTCATTTAGCCTTTCATCGAAGTAAGCTCATCGACATTGGTGCTGCGGTAGTGGCGATACACCGCGATGACCAGGGCCAGGCCGACGGCAGCTTCGGCTGCGGCGATGGCGATGGCGAAAATAGCCACCATTACGCCGGTGGGATTCGGAGAGACGGGACCGAAGCGCCAGAAGGCCACGAAATTCAGGTTGGCGGCGGCCAGCATAAGCTCCACGCCGATCAATATAAAGATGGCGTTTCTGCGGCTGAGCGCGGCGAGCAGGCCGATGCTGAAAAGAGCGGCGGAAATAACGAGGAAATGGGTGAGAGTCGGAGTCATTATGTCGTTAGGCGGATCATGGCTTCTCCTCCGTGGCGAGGACGAGCGCGCCGATGAGTGCGGTCGTCAAAACCAATCCGACACATTGCAGCGGCCAGACGTAAGCGGTCATGAGAGAATCGCCAATCTGTTTGACCGTCAACGGGTCGTGAGGAGTGGCGGCGACATTTAATCCCGTTGTTTTCAGGATGGACCAGAGGAGCGCGGCGAAAACGGCCAGGGCCACGACGGCGCCACTCCATTTGAATGGCGCGGGCGCGTCGGCGTCGCGTCGAGTGAGCAGAATGGTGAAGACGATGAGGACAGCGACGGCGCCGACATAGACGAACACCTGCACGAGCCCGACGAACTCAGCGCCGAGCAGAAAATAAAAAGCCGCCACGCCCACGAACCCCAGGGCAAGACTGAGGGCCGCATGAATGAGCTTCGACAGGGAGGCGGCCGCCAGGGCAGCGGCGAGGGTGAGGACGGCGATGGCGATGAAGGCAATCGTGCTCATTCGGCAAAACGGTAGGTGCGCGGAGCGAATTTCCTGCGCGTATCCAGCAGCCACGAAAGAATCAGGTAAACCGCCACGACCACAGCCAGCGAGGAGATCCAGCCGGCGAGACCGTGAGCCTGGTAATGCCAGACAGCGGCGGAGATGACGCAGGTGAAGGCCATGGGCAGCATGAATTTCCAGGCGAAATTCATCACCTGATCCACGCGCGTGCGCGGCAAAGTCCCGCGAATCCAAATGAAAGTGAAGAGGAGCGCAGATAATTTCGCAAAGAACCAGACGTAGGAGGGCACGATCTCCAGCACACGCAGCGGCGCATGCCAGCCTCCGAGGAACAGAGTCACGGCCAGGCCGCTGACGGCGAACATTCCGAAATATTCGGCCATGAAGAAGGTGGCGTATTTGAATCCGGAGTATTCGGTCATGTGGCCGGCCACGATTTCCGATTCGCCTTCCGGAACGTCAAAGGGCGTGCGGTTCGATTCCACCAATCCGGAAATGAAAAAGAGGATGAAGGCGGTGGCGCCCCAGGGCGTGAAAACGAACCATCGCGGCACCAGGCCATGGGCATAGCCGCCCTGTGCTGCCACGATGGCATCAGGCGAGAGCGCGCCCACGATCATGATGACGGGAAGGACCGTGATGAGGAGGGGCAGTTCGTAACTGACCATCTGCGCGATCGCGCGCATGGCGCCGAGCATGGAGAACTTGTTGTTGCTGCCCCAGCCAGCCATGAAGACGGCCAGTTCCGTCATGGAGCCGACGGCGAAGAAAAAGAGAATACCGCCGTCGATGGAAAAAGCGGTCATGTTGCGGCCGTAGGGAATCACGCCGAGGGCGAGAATGGCCGGCACCAGCATCATAATGGGAGCGAGAAAATGCACCGCCTTGTCGGCGCGCAGAGGGACCACATCCTCCTTGATGAGCATCTTGATGCCATCGGCCACGGGTTGAAGGAGGCCGAAAGGCCCGACGCGATTGGGGCCATAGCGATTTTGAATGCGGGCGAGAATCTTTCGTTCGAGCACGGAGATGAGCGCGAAAAGGGTGAGAAACATGCCGAGAACGGCGGCAATATTCACGAGGGCCGAGAGGATCTGCAGGATCCAATCGGGGGCTCCGGTCAAATACGACAGCAACTGCTGCTTTGTCTGGACGAAGATCTGGTCGAGGAAACCGCCGTTCACTGCGATGAACAAAGCGAGGCGCGATTATTTAATCAAGGCATTTAGCTGCGCATTCCTCAGGGAAGCGCGTGGGCTCGGCCGGCGCCGGGGTTTACCTGGAACCAAGGGTAGGGAGAAGCCAGGTTGACGAACTGCTGGGGAAGTTTCTATTTATCTGGGTTAATCTGTGCTCACTTCTCTTTTTATCCCCTGATGACCCCTGATCCGTATCTATTTATAGTGATTTTCGTGGGTGTGGCGGCCACCTTTCCCCTGCTACCCCTCGCGCTGGCCTGGCTCTGGCGTCATTTCTTTCAACCGCCCAAGCCGGGCGTGCGCAAGAACGCGACCTACGAGTGCGGCATCGAGTCGTTAGGCGAAGCGCACGTCCAGTTCCAGTCGCAGTATTACGTTTACTGCATCATTTTCCTGATCTTCGATGTGGAGGCGGTGTTTCTTGTCCCCTTTGCCGTGGCTTTCACCGGCTTGCCGGTGGGCGCGTTTCTGGCGATTCTTGTTTTCCTGCTCCTGCTGATCGAGGGACTGGTCTGGGCCTGGAGCAAGGGTTGCCTGGAATGGGCGCGGGTGAGGCCGCAATAGAATCGGAAAAAAAATGAGCGACCAAATCGACGAGGGGTTGAAGAGCGAGTTAAAGAAGCAGGGCATCTTCGTGACTTCCACGCAGGAGCTGTACAACTGGGGCCGGCGGAACTCCATCTGGCCATTGCAATTCGGGCTGGCTTGCTGCGCCATTGAGATGATCGCGGCCGCCGCCTCGCGTTATGACCTGGCGCGTTTTGGCGGCGAAGTGTTCCGGCCCTCCCCGCGCCAGGCGGACCTGATGATCGTGGCCGGCACCGTGACCAAGAAGATGGCGCCGCAGATTGTGCGTCTCTACAATCAGATGCCCGATCCGAAGTACGTCATTGCCATGGGCGCCTGCTCGATTTCGGGCGGCCCGTTCAAGCAGGGCTACAATGTGCTCAAGGGGATCGACCGTTACATTCCGGTGGATGTTTACATTCCCGGGTGCCCGCCGCGCCCGGAGGCTTTGCTGCATGCCTTCATGGAACTGCAAAAAAAGATCGATGGCCAGAGACTAACGGGTGAAGGCAAGGCGGATTTTCTGGAGGCGGCGCAACCCAGTGAATATCCCGTGCCGGAGTTCGGAGCGCACGATTTGGAACCGCCGTTGAATCCGGATGTGTTTCATCCACCCGTGATCGAAAGGAAGTAGGGCATTAACCACGAATTCACACGAATGGACACTAATCAGAAGGACTCAGGTTGCGGGATTCAGGATTCAGAGAGAATTCGTGTAGATTCGTGTCCATTCGTGGTTGTTGCAGAAGCGTTGTAGTCGTCGTTGCAGATGGAGACGCTCGAAGAAATTAAGGCGCGCGCGGAGGCTGCGGTTCCAGGGGCCAGTGTGACCATTGTACCCAACCCGGGGCCGGCCAGTCAGCCCTCGCTGTTGCTCGATCGGGAGCACGCGGCTGCGGTGGTGAAATTCCTGCGCGATGATCCTTCTTTGCGCCTGGATTATTGCTCAAACGTGACGGGAGTGGACTGGCTCGATCGCACGGTCACGAAAAAAGTGAAGGTGAAGAAAATGATCGAGGGCGTGGAAAAAGAAGTGGAGGAGACGCAGACGGAGTCGTTCCCGGGATATCTGGAAGCGGTTTATCATCTTTATTCCATGTCGCGGAAGCATGGGCCGGTGATCATTCGCCTGCGCACTAGGGACCGGGGCGCGAACGTGCATCTGCCGTCGCTCACTCCCATTTATCGCAGCGCCGACATGCAGGAACGCGAGGTCTTCGACTTGTACGGCATTCATTTCGACAGCCACCCGGATCTGCGGCGCATTCTCATGTGGGATGAATTTGTCGATCACCCGATGCGCAAGGATTACCGGGAGCCGGACGACTACGAGTACGAGCCGACGCCGCACGACGATGTGCTGGAGAAAGCCAAACCGCATTACGCGGCCCGGCCGGCGCTTGATGGCGCGGAAAATATTTCGGCAGAGAAGACTTAGCCACAGATTTACACCGATGAATACAGATCAAAGAGGTTCTGATTTCAGGGATGCAGGGTTCAGGAAAATCTGTGTCAATCTGTGTTCATCTATGGCTTTCTTAATATTCGTTAGGCAATGAGCGTGACAACTCAAGAAACGGAGCAAAGGCCGCCGCCGGGCATGACTTCGCGGCTCGAGGGCGAGTTGCTCGAAGTGTCCCTGGGACCGCAGCATCCTTCCACGCACGGCGTTTTTCGCATGAACGTGGCCCTCGATGGCGAGGTGGTGGTCAAGCTCAAGCCGGTCTTCGGTTACCTGCATCGGAACCATGAGAAAATCGGGGAGAACACGACTTATCTCGGGTCCATGCCCTACACCGACCGGCTCGATTACTTTTGCTCGATGACGAACAACTGGGCCTATGCGCTCAGCGTGGAGAAACTGGCCGGCATCGAGGTGCCGGAACGGGCTGAATATCTCCGGGTCATCCTGGCCGAGCTAACGCGGCTGCAAAATCACACGTCGCTCCTGGGCTTTCTGCTCAGCGACATGGGGGCTTGGGGCACGCCGCTGATGTACGCTTTCCGGGAGCGCGAAAAAATTCTCGACCTCTTCGAGTCACTCTCCGGTTCGCGCATGATGTGTGATTACATGCGTTTCGGCGGATGCCGGGTTGATCCCGGGCCGGATTGGATGGCGCGAGCGAAGAAAGTGGTGGAGGCTTTTCCCCGATTCCTGAAGGAGTTCGAACAACTCATCCTGGGCAATGAAATCGTGATGGCGCGCACCCAGGGAATCGGCAAAGTCACACCCGGGCAAGCCACTAATGCCGGCCTAACCGGCCCGATGCTGAGAGCTTGCGGGGTCAACTATGACATTCGCAAGGTGGACGGTTACGGATTATATCCGCGATTCAAGTTCCGGGTGCCGTTAGGCGATCATGGCGATTGTTACGACCGGCTAATGATGCGGGCCTTGGAGATGCACGAGACCATCGGAATTCTGCAGCAGGCCATGGCGGAAATTCAGCCTGGACCAATCATGAATCCGAAAGTGAAAGTGCGCGCCTTTCGTCCACCGGTGGGCGAAGCCTACGGGCGAATCGAGGCGCCCAAGGGAGAGCTCGGCTTCTTCCTCATCAGCGACGGCACGGGCAACCCTTATCGTTACCGGGTGCGTCCGCCCAGTTTCATAAACCTGACCATTCTGGAAGACATGTGCCTCGGGCACACGGTGGCGGATGTGATGGTTATTCTCGGAAGCGTGGATATTGTTTTGGGAGAAGTGGACAGATGATTCGCCGACGATGCGCACTCACGATTTAACGATTCAACGCTTTATCGCTGCAACGATGACAACGTCATGCTAGGCGCAGGGATTCTCAAAGGCATGGCGGTGACGGGCCGGAACTTTCTCGGGAGTTATTTCGAGAAGGATCGGCTGATCACGGTGCAATATCCGGAAGAGCGGGAGCCGCTGCCGGAGAACTACCGGAATTTCCCCTTTTTGGTGTTCGACGGCGACGACGCGGAAGCGGGCCTGCGCTGTGTGGCCTGCAAGATCTGTGAGAAAGAGTGCCCGCCGCAATGCATCTATATTATAAAGAGCGAGGAGAAGAAACCGGACGCTTTGGGCAAGCCGCAGTTCTTCCCGGCAACCTTCGACATCGACATCTCGGTCTGCATGAGCTGCCAGATCTGCGTGGAGGTTTGCCCATTCGAAGCCATTAAGATGGATAAGGTTTTCGAGCTCAGCCGGCGCGAGCGCTTTGATGCGTTGCTCCTGCGGAAAAACGACTTGGCCAAGTCGAATACCTATTATCACGGCATTCACCCAACCGAAGCGGCCGCAGTCGATGCCAATCTGGCGGAAGCAGCGGCGGCAGCGGCAAAAAAGAAGGCGGCCGCCGCACCGCCTGCAGCGGCGCCGGCAACTCCGCCGTAACCGACTGCACACGCGCATCAAAAATTTTCTATTCCTGGCCACGCTGGCCCTTTGCCCTTCGGTGCGGGCAGAGGTGCCTCCCGATGCGACCGCGCGCTTTATCGCCGGGCTGCCTGTGCCGGGCACACCGTTGGAGAAGCTGACCACAGAGCCGGAGTGGATTCGTCACGCCGCCGCCTTTGATCGCGAATGGGGACGCTTTGACGAGGCGCAAGGCGGGAAGATTCGCGACTGGGCCGCGCACGCTTTCGGGGAAACTTTCACGAGCGAACGCCCGGTCTTCTACATGTTTAGTGGCCCCGATTTTCTTTACGCCAACGCGGTTTTCCCGAACGCCGGCACTTACATCCTGTGCGGCACAGAGCCAGTCGGTGGGGTGCCCGATGTGGAGTCGCTGCCGGCGGGCGTTTTCGCGCCGGCCCTGGCAAACCTGCGCCGGGCTTTGGAGTCATCCCTGAACTGGAGCTTTTTCATTACCAAACACATGAAGACCGATCTTCAGCAGAAGCAGCTCAGTGGCACTCTCCCGGTCCTGTATGTTTTCCTGGCGCGTTCCGGCTGCACCATCGAGTCGGTCACGCAGGTAAAGCTGGATGTCTCCGGCAATTTCGCGGCGGAGGGCTCGAAGAAAACCACCAAAGGGGTGAAAATTGTTTTCCAGGGCCGCGCGGGACGCGAACAGACGCTCTATTACTTTACCACGGACCTGGCGGACTGGAGCATGAATGCAAATCCCTGGTTTCTGAAATTTTGCGAAACGCAGGGCCGCGGAGTAAGCCTGCTCAAGGCGGCTTCCTACCTCATGCACGGAAATCATTTCAACCGTGTGCGCGAGTTTTTGCTCAGCCAGAGCGATCTCATCGTGGAAGACGATTCCGGTATTCCTTTTCGCTTTCTTGAGTCGGACAAATGGTCGGTCCAATGCTACGGCCGATACGTCGGGCCGATCGGCATTTTCAAAAAGTTTCCGCAGCCCGACCTGACAAAGGCATATGCGGCCGACACGCCTGCGCCGCTGGACTATTCGTTCGGCTACCAATGGCGCCCGAGCCGATCGTCTCTCCTCGTGGTCACGCCGAAAAAGACGGTCGGCGTCTTGTCCCAAA
>DASXIK010000013.1:0-5426 GCA_036498025.1 Chthoniobacterales bacterium | reverse complement strand
AGGGCGTAGGGGTAGTAAACGCACAAGTCAGCCGGCCAAAGTATCTTCCCCAGGTAGCGGATCAACGATACCACCGCGTTGACCAACCGGCTGGAGAGCGGAAAGAGCGTCGTGTCCTTGACGGCGCCTGCCGCCTGCTGGGCCCGCACAGTCAGCAGACTCGTTAGGCCAGCGAGCAGAAGGAAAGGAATCTTTTCCAGCAGACAACTCCGGAAATTGCGAGGGGCGCGGATTCTCGCCAGGGGCCAGTAGTCCATGAGCAAGAGCAGGCAAGGCAGCGTGACCGACATCGCCTTGCTGGCCAGGCTCAGAGCAAACGTGACGATGGCAGCGGCATACCAAAAAAACGCCCGCCCGGACCGGGGCGTCTTTTGATCGACCCAGCGCAAATACAGAAGGACTGTGGCGAAGGCGAAGAAGGCGTTGAGAACATCTTTGCGCTCGGCGGCCCAGGCAACTGATTCCACGTGGATGGGATGCAACCCGAAGAGAGCGGCCGTGATGAGAGCGCGCGCGGTCTGACCGGTCGCCCGGGCCAGGATCAGCCCAAGCAGGAGAACATTGAGCGAATGAATGAGGACGCTGGTGAGATGGTGCCCGTGGGGATTTAAGCCATACCATTGCACATCCAGCATGTGACTGACCCAGGTGACGGGATGCCAGTTGGCCGCATAGAAGCTGCGCAGCGCCCAGGCCAGGGCGCTCCAGCTCAACCCAGATTGAATGTGCGGATTCGACGTGACATAAGTCGGGTCGTCATAGTTGACGAAGCCGTTCCCGATCGTCCGCGTAAAGATGACGAAGGTCAGCGCGCCAACAGCGGCAAGCAGGGCCAGAAACCAACCGCGCGTCCAATTCGACCCGAGGATCGCCGTCTTAACTTGAGCAGCGCCGCGTCTCGTCAATCGGAGAATTTAGCCGCATTTTTGGAAGCCTTGAATTCTGCCACGAGCTTCCTGGCCCGGTCCCTGTCTTTGGCTTTTATTTCCCCCTCTACCTGCAGGCGCATTTTGATGGCAGTGATTTCTCCCTGTTCGGCGCTCAGGGTCAGCCATTGATCGGCCAAGGCGAAATCGCGGGCTGTGCCTGTCCCCCTGAAGTAGGCGGCACCGAGATTGGCCTGGGCTTTGGCGTAGCCTTGCAGGGCCGAGGAACGGAGGAACTCCAAACCTTTGCCTGGATCCTTCTCCACGCCGTCGCCCTGTTGGTACATTGCTCCCATGGTGTTTTGGGCCCATGCGTCACCCTTCCGCGCCGCTTCGGAAATCCATTTGGCGGCTTCGACGTAATCCTTTGGCAGGTCCAAGTCACCAAAGTAATAGAGCTTCCCGAGATGAACCTGGGCGGACCGGAGCCCGAGATTTGCGGCCCGCCGAAACCACTCCGCCGCCGCCTTCGCGTCTTTTTGCACACCCACCCCTTGGAGATACAGGGTGCCCAGATTATCAGCAGCCAAATCCGAGCCTTTGTCCGCCGCCTCACGGAACCACCGGGCAGCTTCATTCTCATCTCGCTTTACTCCGGAACCATTGAAATAACACGAGGCCAGGTCATTCATGGCCATGACGTTGCCGTGGTCGGCTGCCTGAGTGTAATACTCCGCAGCCTTGGCCGGGTCCCGTTTTACTCCCTTGCCCGCAGCGTAGAGCGTGCCCAGCTGAAACTGTGCATCAGCGTCTCCGCGCTCAGCGTCACTTTGGAGCCTGGTCACGTCGATCTCAGCGGTGGCTGCAGTCCTCCCTGCTTCCACAGGTTCGGCTGCTCCACCGGCGAGTGGGCAAAGCCACAGTGCCACGGAAAAACTGAGCAAGGCAGGAAACGGGCATTTCGGTCTCATGGTAAGAACAGATGGCCGTGAACCGTTTTCCCGCATGTTACAATTCGGCGACATTCCTGCCACATCTACCACAAGGTCGGCCCACTGGCTCGCGGGCCGCTACCTTCGTTGGAAGAGAGCCGCAGCGTATCGTCCGATTTGAAGGATTGGTCCTGCTTTTTCTTTTTTTTCCGCTCTTCCTCGTCAGACGGATTTTCTTCGCCGCCGCCATAGCCGAGGACCTCCACCGAAAAGATTGAGGGAACATCCTCCACCCCGGTGGGCACGCCGTTCTGCGCAGCTGCCTGCTGGGCCACGCTGCTCGAGGCGGCCACCGTATTGGACGCGGAAGTCAGGTTGCCAAGGTTCGGCGCAGCCACGGTCGGCACCCCCGCGCTGCTGCCACCCACATTAATATTTCCCGCGTTAAGGATTTGCACTGCCGCCAGATTTAAATTTCCGGAAACTCGAATGCCCGCGTCTCCGGCATCAATGGTGCCTTGGGGCGCGATCAGATCAATGTCGCTCGGGGGAACACCAGCAACGCTTTCGAGAACGCCGATACCACCACCTGTGGCAATTCCGGCCAGATCGGTCTGCACGTCGGCGCTTTGAGGATCGACCAGCACCCGTGTAGGCGGCGCGGCTTGCACAGTCTTGGAAGACGATCCCGCGGCGATGCTGCCGGTGCTTGACCAGATAATTTCATTGCCGCCGCGCAGGGTGAAAATGCGGGAAGTGCCCACGTTAACGTTCTTGTCCGTGAAGATGCTGATGTTGCCGCCGCCTTGGGTGAGGATACCCTGGTCGGCAGCCTGTCCGGAGGCGGTATTGAGGCCGACATTGAGTTGTCCGCCAGGGGCGAGCAGGCTGATGTCACCACCGTTGGCGGTCTTGATTTCGCGAGCCGTGAGCGAAATATTTCCCTGCCACATGGTCGTATCCGGGAACAACGCACTGACCGCAGCGAGTCCGTTGGTGTATGCGCCGAAGTTCGGGCTGGCCGGATCGTTGTGGTCGCGCCCGGCGTCGCGCAACACCAGGTAGAAGATATCGAGAGCAAACCGCGCCTGGTCTTCGGTCGGAAGTTGCTCGAAGGCAGCCCAGACCTCGTCGTTCGTCGGGTTGGTTAGGCCAAGAAGCGAGCCGAGGTGCGGCAGATAGCGAGCGCCTTGCTCACCGCTCGTGTCCGGGTCGAGAAATTGCGAAATGAAGTTCGTAAAACTCAGACTCGACGAGAGATTGGCGGCTCCGCCCACGCCCGCGCTTCCGATGATACTCGCGCCGGCAAAGGGCAGGTAGGGATTGCGGCTGTTCCCGATGCTGGTGATGCCGACGCCGGTTCCGTCCGCGTTGGCCGGACCGCCTCCCAGGTCGAGATTGCGCCCTGCCAAAACTTCCAAGGTGCCCGGCCCATTGATTTGAATATCCCCGGCGAGCGGCCCGTTTCGGAGGTTGATAATGTTGCCGGTGCTCTGCGCAGCAACGCGGAGCGCGGAGTTGGCGTCAAAGGCGATGATGTCGCGCCCGGCCGAGACCACGCTGATATCGTCGGCACCAGCGTTCTGGATGTAGAATGCGATGTCCGTGATGTCGCGGCCGGAAATGATGCGAGTGAACTTGGTGGTAAAGAGCGTGAAACCGGAGATGTCGCCGCCCAGTGCGTAAACGTGCACCGGATTTGGATCGTCCCTGTGCAAAATGCCGGGGGCATGCAGCGCCTGCTTCGTCTGCAGAACGCCGGCTGTGCCAGTGGTCGAGCCGGTTTCGGCAAACAAGGCGTCAAACGGCACAAACATTGTCGGACTGGTAACCTCGATGATCGGCCCCGTGCCAACGAGCGATTGCAGGGCGAACGGCGAAGCAATTCCGTAAACGGCCGCGGGGTCGGCATCGGAGACGTTGATCGCTGAAGTGCCAAAGGTATTTGTGGGGGTGCCGAAAACTGAGGCCCTGCCGTTTTGCTGCAGGCCGTTGACCGAATCGCCCGCGAGAAATTCGAGCGTGCCTTCGGCCGCCGGGCTCAGGTTGAAGCGGCCGACCAGGTTGACGTCCCCCTCGAAGGAGGTGGCGCGCAGGGTTCCCGGCAGAATGCTGGTGACCGTGGTGAACGGCGCGACGCTGGTTTCGGTAGTCCGCAGCCACGGCTGGTAAAACGAAACGGTTTGAACGCTAGGTGGCAGAAGGTCAACGTTCTGAAACCATGTCTGCAAGATCGGCACGGCGCTGCCAGCTCCGTTGGCGGTGACGTTGGCGCTCTGGCGCAAAGTGACATCCCCGGTGAGCGAAGTGACGTTCACGGCCGTGTCGGGTCCAAACGTGGAGAAATACGTCTTGAACCAAAATGTGTTACCGGCGCCTCCCGGCAGAAGGAACGGATTGGCCGTCGGCCCAAGCAGCACATCGCCCACCGCCGACACATTGAAAGTGGCGTTCCCGGCGAACAGGGTTGTGGGAAGCCAGGTATTTGACGGAAGGGGAGGAGTCCCGAGGACAGACGTGAGACTGGGCGAGCGCGTGCTGTTGGTGTGGATGGTGGCGCCCGCCGACAATGTGCCCGTACCTTTTTCCACGTAATAGGCGCCGGCGTTGATGTCGCGGCCGGCACTAACGAGCAGGTCGCCACCGCCCAGCTGCACGAGGCTCGCGGCGTCGGGTACCAAAGCGGCCCCGGTCGCCGGATCGACTCCGGGCATCCGGGCATTTGTCGGGACGGACGCGTCCACATTGTTGATGTCGCGCCCGGCGACCATCGCCACATTCCCGCCGCCAAGCGCGCCCACGCCTTCGAAGAAGTTGCTGAAGTCCACCCACCACGAGGTCGAGGCGACGTCTCCAAATTTTGCCACGCCAAACGCCCCATTGCTGTCGACGAAGCCACGCCGATAGAGCCAATTCACGGGAAGTTCCTTCTCCGAGTCAGCCACCAGTTGGCCAAGCGCGTTGCGGGTTAAGTGCTCAATATCCTGCGCAGCCCACACCGACACGTTGCCCCCGTTCTGGCTGTATTGCGGGGCATAGCCGGGGATGTCGCCGTCTTCGTTCAGAAAGACGATCGGGGTGACGAAGCTCCCACCAAGCGTCGGATCTCCCGTCCGAGTGCCCGCTGTGTAAATGGTGGCGAAATGATTGAGTAGTTGAACATCCTGGCCGGCGACAACATCGATGTCGCCAGTGCCCGTTCGGATCACCTGGTAATGTCCGCCTATGGCGTCGGCCACGGTGGCGTTCGGGCCCGGAGGAAAGGCAATATTGACGCCGGCATCGGTGCCGATCAAGACGGACCCTCCACCGGGAGGCAGTGCGGAAGCGGTCAGGACAGCACGATGGGAGGCAGCGGTCAGATCCGCCCCGGCCGTGATGCGATAGGACCAGGATTGCTGGGAGCTGCCGTCGGCAAAAGTCGGCAGAAGGTTCTGCAGCCAGAGCGCGGGGTTGCCCCGCGGATCAATAATTACACCGCCCTGACTGTCCCCGAAACCGTCGGAAAGCGCTCCATTGAAGATGATCGATCCCGCGGCGCGGAGGGTGAGAATGCCCGGCTCAGTCCCAACGAGGAAGCTGTTGCCGGATGGATCCAGGACAGCTTTCTGCGCACCAAAACGGTAGG
>DASXIK010000012.1:0-8534 GCA_036498025.1 Chthoniobacterales bacterium | reverse complement strand
CGGCCGGAAACTCGACAGTCGCATCCCGGCTCTCCTCCCGTTTTTGCCCAACGAGTTGCTCGCAGAATTTCGGCAGGAAATTGTCCGGCGACAGCCGCAGCCAGAATTTCTTCCCCCCATGCAGGTTCTTGCTGGCCTGCGGCGCCAGCTCACTGATCGGCTTCCCTTCGACCGTCCCCTCGAAATCGATGACCGCAAAATCCTCCATCTGTAAATCGCGCTCGGCCGCGTCCACGAAGTCGGCCGACTGCTCGCGCAAACGCTCGACCGCCGTGTCGATCTCGGCCTCCTCCACTTTCACTTCCGGCAGTTGCACCGGGATGTTCTTGTATTCCGGCAATTCGAACTCCGGAGCGGTCACGACCGTCGCGCGGAAGCGGATGGACTTGTCTTCCCCAAACTGCACATCTTCAACATTCGTTAGCGAAACGACGCGCAACTTCTCCTGCTCGACCGCATCGCGATAGCTTCGGGAAACGAGTTTCTTGGTCAGCTCGTCCTGGATTTCTTTTTTGAACTTCGCCTCAATCACGCGCCGCGGCGCTTTCCCGGGCCGGTAGCCGGGACTTTTGGCGAAGCGCGCAAAACTCTGGGCGATCGCATCCCATTCTTTTGACACCTCGTCCGGCGGCAAATGGATGTAGAGCGTCGAGGTGGAGTCCGGTTGTTTTTCAACGTCGACCTTCATGAGTAGGCGACGTTAAGGGCGCGTGGGAGGTCGCGCAAATCAGGACGGGCACCTCGCGGTTCAGGTAGGGACGCGTCTCAGACGCGTCCGTCGCATTTTAGGGACGGCTCGGAGAGCAATCCCTACCTGGAGAAACGCGTTCTCCGCGCACGTAAACGGCGTGCGTCTGCGGCGCGCCAAACCAGTAAGCGAGCTCGCGATAATCCTGGCAATCGAAGATGGCGAAATTCGCCAGTTTGCCGGCTTCGAGCGAGCCGATCCCGTCGCCGCGATTCAGGCTGCAAGCGGCATTGAAAGTCGTGGCGGTGATCGCTTCGGCCGGCGACATTTTCATTTGGGTGCAGGCGAGCGAGAGAACCATCGCCATGGAAGGCGTGGGCGACGAGCCTGGGTTGAAATCGGTCGCGAGCACGACGGCAAGACCGGCTTCGATCATCTCCCGCGCGCGCGGGTATTGCTTCAAGCCAAGCGCGTAAACCGAGCCGGGCAAGAGCACCGGCTGCACACCGGCCGACTGCAAAGCCGCGATGCCCGTTTCATCGGTCTTTTCCAGATGATCGGCGGTTTGCGCTCCGAGGTCCGCCATCAGCTTGGCGCCGCCCCCGTTCGTCAGCTGATCCACGTGTCCACGCAGCTTTAGTCCCAGCTTCGCCGCAGTCGTTAGGATTTTTCTCGATTGCTCCGGATCGAAATAGCCGCGCTCACAAAAGACATCACAAAACTCTGCCAGCTTCTCTCCCGCGACGCGCGGCAGCATCTCGTTGACCACCAGATCCACGTATTCGGTCGGCGAATATTCTTTGGGGACCGCATGCGCCCCAAGGAAGGTCGCCACGCACTCGAGCGAAGTTTCCTGACTTATTCGCCGAATTACGCGCAGGATTTTTAGTTCATCATCCAGCGAAAGACCGTAACCTGATTTGGCTTCGACCGTGGTCGTGCCGCCTTGCAGAAGCCATTGCGCGTGCTTCTTGCCCTCCGCGAAAAGCTCGGCCTCGCTGGCCTTCCTCGTTTTTCCGACGGTGGACCAGATTCCCCCGCCGGCCGCTGCGATTTGCTCGTAGGTTTCGCCGCGCGCGCGCCGTTCGAAATCGTCCAGCCTGTTTCCGGCAAATACCAGGTGGGTGTGCGTATCCACAAATCCCGGCAGGACAACACGGCCACCGGCGTCAATGACTTCTACGCCCTTCGCCTGCTTCTCAAATTCGGAGCTTGGGCCAGTTGCGACAACGAGGCCGTCCCGGATGAGCATTCCGCCATCGCGAATAATGGCCAGCTCCGATAATTCCGGGCCGACCCGAGCCCGTTTCGGACCCATCAGGGTCACCAGCTGGGAGGCGTGAAGAACGGCGACTGCGCTCATGGATCGCCTTGTTGTAGCGGCGGTCTATGACCGTCGCAAACTTATTGGAGGGCATCCGCGCCGCCGGCGCCATCCTGCCTCTCTCATATTTAGACGCCGCGATCCCCCAACTCTGGGTAGCGCACTCGTCCCGAGTGCTGGTTGCGACGTCTCGTCGCAACAATCTTTTTTCAAAGTTCGCGATGACGAGACGTCATCGCCAGGCACTCCAGAGGAGTGCGCTACCCAGAGCCGGCGCGGCGCCCTCCAGGTTAGGCGAGCTTTCCTTCCACAATCGGCATGATGGCCTTGAACCGGGCTTCCGATTCGCCGCTGATCCTCCCGAGCTTTTCCTGCAACGCCGTTTTAAATTTTTCATCCTTCAGGCCCGACAGATTAATTCGCACATTCATGGCCGCGCCATCGATGCAGGCCCGCATTCCTAACAACCCGACGCCGACGTCGGAAATGGATGCGGGATTCCCTTTCTCCGCCATTTCCGCGAGGAGCGCGTAACCTTTGGCAGCCTTCTCCATGACGCGGAGCGGGATCTCGGCCGCGTATTTGTTAGCCACCTGAATGGCGGCGGTGCGGGCGGTTTTTTCTTCGGCGGATTCCTTTGGCAAGGCAAATGCCGCCATCACCTTGTTGAAGGCGGCGGTGTCTTCGTCCACCAGGAAGAGGAGCTCATCCTTTAATTGCTGCGCCTTCACTGCCCAATCGCTGAAGTAACGGTGTTGGCCTTCCCAGCCGCGTTTGCCGGCGGAAAGATTGGCCACCATTCCTCCAAGAGAAACGCCCAGGGCGCCCATGAGCGCAGCCACCGAACCGCCGCCGGGTGCCGGCGAATCACTCAAGGTTTCATTGCAGAAATCGCGCAGGTTTAGTTTCACCAGCGATTTTTTCGAAGCGTTGGATTCCATTTTAAGTTCGATAATTCTTTCCTGGGGATCAAATGGCTTCAGCTCACTCAATCCCATTGAGCGCACGGCGATGTCAATCAGCTCTTCTGCGGAAGCGCCCTCCGACCATTTTTGTTTCCGGAGAAAATATTTCCCGGCGTCGATCAGGCACTTCTTCGGAAGTAAACCGACTAACTCTGAACCTGTGACCCGCAAACCTCGTTTACCAGCGGCTTCGCAGCAGGCGTCGAAAGCCGCATGCAGCGGCGTTTCGTCGAGATTCGTCAGGTTCATGGAAACCTGAGCGATGCCGTATTCTTCCACAAACCAGCCGATGGCCTTCACATGCTTGAGCATCCCGGGGATTCGGACCGGCTCACCTTTGGCATCGAGCACCGGTTTCCCGGAAGGCGTGCCATCCTCGGTTTTGACGCGTCCATTTTCGCGCACATCAAACGCGACCGCGTTGGCCCGGCGCACCGCCCGGGTGTTCAGATTCACATTGTAGGCCACGAGAAACTCGCGCACCCCTACGACCGTGCCGCCGGACTTTTCGTTAAACAGGGCCGGTCCGAAATCAGGCTTCCAGCCAGGTTGCTTTATTTTCTCGAAAAATCCCTCGTATTCGCCGGCCCGGATGACGGCGAGATTCGATCGGGAAGGATCCTTCGCGGCCTTTTCGTAGAGATAAATCGGGATCTGCAATTCTTCGCCAACGCGTTTGCCTAACTGGTGAGCGCAGGCAATCGCTTCCTCCCAGGTGACGTTACTGATGGGAATAAACGGGCAAACATCGGTGGCACCCATGCGGGGATGTGCGCCCTTGTGCTGGCGCATGTCGATGAGCTCCGCCGCTTTCTGCATGCCGCGAAAAGCGGCTTCCACCGCCGCCTCCGGACTGCCCACAAACGTCACCACCGTGCGGTTGGTGCTGGCGCCGGGATCGACATTGAGAACGGAGATCCCCTCGACCGCTTCAATCGCCGCGGTGATCTGCCCGATCACCTCCAGATCACAACCCTCGGAAAAGTTCGGCACGCATTCGATGATCTTTTGCATATCGCTTCTTCCTACTGCTCTCGCGCCTTAGGCGGCATGGGAATTTTCAAATCGTGCTTCTCTGCGAAATCGATGGCCCTGGTGTAGCCGGCATCGACGTGGCGAAGCACGCCCATCCCTGGATCACTGGTGAGGACGCGTTCCAGGCGGCGCTTGGAGTTGTCCGTGCCGTCGGCCACCACGACCATGCCGGCATGCTGGGAGTAGCCGATGCCCACACCGCCGCCGTTGTGAATCGATACCCAGGAAGCGCCCGCGGCGGTGTTGACCAGTGCATTCAACAGCGGCCAGTCAGCGATCGCATCGCTCCCATCGATCATGCCTTCGGTTTCCCGGTTCGGCGAGGCCACCGACCCGGAGTCAAGATGATCGCGCCCAATGACGATGGGCGCCTTGAGTTCTCCGCGCCTAACGAGTTCGTTCATGGCCAGCCCGAATTCCGCGCGCTCGCCGTAGCGCAGCCAGCAGATGCGGGCGGGCAGTCCCTGGAAATGAATGCGTTCGCGCGCCAGCTTCATCCAGCGGGCCAGGGTCTCGTTCTCCGGGAATAGCTCGAGGGCGAGGCGATCGGTGCGCGCGATGTCGGCCGGGTCCCCGCTCAAGGCCACCCAGCGAAACGGTCCGCACCCCTCGCAGAAAAGAGGCCGGATATATTCCGGAACGAACCCGGGAATGTCGAAGGCATGGGCGACACCATTCTTCTGCGCCTGCGCGCGAATGTTGTTCCCGTAATCAAAAGTAATCGCGCCCTTCTCTTGCAACGCCAGCATGGCGTCAACATGCACGGCCATGGATTGCATCGAACGTTTCACATACTCATCCGGATCCTTCCCGCGCAGCTCCAGAGCCTCGGTCAGGCTCATGCCGTGCGGCACATAACCGTTGAGCGCATCGTGCGCGCTAGTCTGATCGGTCAGCACATCGGGAACAACGCCGCGCTGAAGCAGCTCCGGCAGGACATCCGCGCAATTGCCCACCAAGCCAACTGAAAGCGCTTTCCGGGCTTTGCGCGCGTCGTCAATGAGTTTCAGCGCCTCCTCCAGCGACCGCGCAATTTGGTCGCAGTAACCGCTCTTCAATCGCTTCTCGATGCGCGCCGCGTCCACCTCGACCCCGAGAAAAACCGCGCCGTTCATGGTCGCGGCCAAAGGCTGCGCTCCGCCCATCCCGCCAAGGCCGCCGCTGACGACAAACTTGCCCTCAAGCGATCCGCCAAAATGTTTACGACCCGCGGCGGCAAATGTCTCAAAGGTGCCCTGCACGATTCCCTGGCTGCCGATGTAGATCCACGAACCGGCCGTCATCTGCCCGTACATGGTCAGGCCCAGCCGTTCCAGGCGATTAAACTCGGGGTAGTTAGACCATTGCCCCACCAGGTTGGAATTGGCGATGAGCACCCGCGGCGCCTCCTCGTGCGTGCGGAATTTCCCCACCGGTTTGCCGGATTGAATGAGCAACGTCTCCTCATTCTCGAGCTCGCGCAGCGATCGCACGATGGCGTCGTAGGCCTCCCAGCTGCGGGCCGCCCGCCCGGTGCCTCCGTAAACCACCAGCCGATCCGGATCTTCCGCCACTTCCGGGTCGAGATTGTTCATGAGCATGCGCAGGGCGGCTTCCTGGTGCCACCCGCGGCAGCTCATTTCCGGGCCGTGCGGCGCATGAATAATTCGTTTCCCGCTCATGTCGATTCAAAGCCGCTATCAAAATCTCCGCGGCGCACTGCCGCCGCCATGC
Organism: Chthoniobacterales bacterium; assembly: GCA_036498025.1. Taxonomy (GTDB): domain Bacteria; phylum Verrucomicrobiota; class Verrucomicrobiia; order Chthoniobacterales; family UBA10450; genus JBBRDU01. Next base: position 2,809 of record DASXIK010000012.1, on the reverse strand, counting down.
GCGCAATATCCGCGGAAAGCGCGCGATCCTCCGTGAGCGGTGGGGCCATCTCCCTGACCGCGGTGAAGGCGCGTTCCACCCCCGCTCCAGCGCGCAAGGGGCGGCGATGCTCCAAACCTTCCGCGCCCGTAAGCAATTCGATGCCAATAACGTGTTCGGCGGCTTCCACGATGGCGCGCAGCTTCAGGGCCGAAGTCATCCCCATGGAAACATGATCTTCCTTACCGCCAGAAGTGGTGATGTTATCCACGCTGGCCGGATGGGCGAAAACCCGCGCCTCATTGAGAAGAGCAGCGACGGCCACATGCGCGATCATAAAACCTGATTGGGAGCCGGGTTTCTGGGCGAGGAAGGGAGGCAACCCATCGCTCTTGTCCGGATTGAGCATTCGATCAATGCGCCGCTCGCTGATGCTGATCAGATCGGTCAGGGCAATGGCGGCATAATCCAGGGCCAAGGCCAGGGGCGCACCATGGAAGTTGCCGCCCGAAACAACGTCCCCCGTGTCAAACACCAGGGGATTATCCGTCGCCGAGGCCGACTCGACGAGAAGGACTTCCTCACAATGGATCAGGGCTCCGCGAACGGCGCCGTGCACCTGCGGGATGCAACGCAGGCTATAAGCATCCTGGACACGCGGGTCATTCCGCAAATGGGACTCGCGGATTTCGCTGCCCTTCAACAGAAAAAGCAGATGGGCGGCGGCGCGTTTTTGCCCGGCGTGCGGGCGGGCATCGTGGATGCGCAGGTCAAAGGCGGCGGGAGTGCCCTTGAGCGCCTCCAGGCTCATGGCTCCGGCCACATCGGCCACACTCGTTAGGCGGGTTGCCCGAAAGAGGGCCAGGCCTCCCACCGCGTGCATCGCCTGGGTCCCGTTAAGCAGGGCCAGGCCTTCCTTGGCCTGCAACCGCACGGGCATGAGTCCGGCGCGACGCAGCGCCTCGGCCCCCTCGAGACGCTCCCCCCGAAAGAACGATTCGCCTTCCCCGATGAGCGCGAGAGCGAGATGAGCCAGCGGAGCGAGATCGCCGCTCGCACCGACCGAGCCCTTCTCTGGAATCACTGGATGCACTCCGCGATTGAGCATTTCGACCAGCATCTCGATGACCTCCATGCGGATGCCGCTGAAACCGAGGGTGAGCACGTTGGCCCGGAGGAGCATCATGGCCCGAACCTCGGCTTCGGAGAGGGGCGAACCGATTCCGCAGGCGTGGCTGCGCACCAGATTCAACTGCAGGTCGAGCAGCTCCGCGTGGGGCACGCGGACGTCGGAGAGCTTGCCGAACCCGGTGTTCACCCCATAAACGACATCGCCGCGCTCGACGATGCTATCGACCACGTTGCGCGACGCACGAACGCGTCCCTCGACGGAAGGGGCGATGTCCACCGTCTCCTCGGCGATGGAGACGGCAGCGATCTGCGCAAGGGACAAAGTGCGGCCGCTTAATTCCATTGGTCCAACTTAATAACAACCGGGACTAAAGGGAAGGCGATGAATGCGCACAATGGAAAAGGCCAGGTCGATAACGACCTGGCCTTCTTAAAGCCATCCCCAAAGGGACAACTGGTTGTCCTGTTACTTGTGGTATGAAGAAGTCGTCGTTGTTGTCGCCGGCGCTTCCTTGTGCTGTGCGCATGCTCCCATGCCCAAAGCACTGGTCAAAACTGCTACGATCATAATCGCTTTCAAAAATTTCAATCTATATCGCCCCCTTTCCTAGCAAGTTGCTGCCGCTTTGTAGGCAAGGAAGTTGATGGACGCAACGCTTTTCTCCACTTTTCCACAGGCCTCCCCCGTCCCTGCCTACGCTCTGATGATTACCGGTGCGCCCTCGTCCACCAGTTCGAATAATTCGATCACATCCTCATTGCGCATGCGAATACAGCCGTGGCTGTCCGGCGTGCCGATCCTGTCCTCATGCTTTGTTCCATGAATATAAATGTAACGGTCGCGCGTGTTCGCGTTGTGTTCCTCCAGACCCTCCAGCCATAAAATTCGGCTGGTGATCCAGTCCTCCGTTTCCGGGAGAGGATCCCCCGGCTGCAAAGGCACCCGGCTGCGAAAAATGGTACCGCTCGGCAGGCCGTGCCCTATCTTCTCCCCCACCTTGAATTGTCCCAGCGGCGTTTTCTTGCTGCCTTCCTCTGAACCGAGGCCAAAGCGCGAACTCGAGACCGGAAAAGAACGCAGGGTCCGGCCATTCTGCTCGACCCTGAGAGTCTGCTCTTGAATGGAAATTTCGATTTTCGTTTGCGCGCTTTTCATGGAACGTGACCGCGCCTAGATTCGCAGCGGGCATGAAAGATTATCATATAGCTCTGGTCGGCGCGACCGGAGCCGTGGGCGCCGAACTTCTCGGAGTGCTGGAGCGGCGAAACTTTCCCGTGGCCGGCTTGCGTGCCATCAGCTCGGCCCGATCCGCGGGCAAAACGGTCTCGTTCAAAGGCCGCGCCATTCCCGTGGAAGCTCTGACGGAGAACTCTTTCGCCGGGATCGACGTTGCCTTCTTCAGCGCGGGCTCCGAAATTTCGCGAACCTGGGTGCCTCTCGCGCGAAAGGCCGGCGCCATCGTGATCGATAATTCGCCGGCTTTTCGCATGGAAGAGGATGTGCCGCTGGTGATACCGGAAATCAACGCCACGGATGTGCGGACACATCGCGGGATCATCGCCAACCCCAATTGTACCGCGGCTGTGGCCCTCATGGCCATCTACCCGTTGCACCGCGCTTTTGGCGTTCGCCGCGTGATTGCCGCCAGCTACCAGGCGGTCTCGGGCACGGGTGCGCGCGCCATCGCCGAATTAAAGG
>DASXIK010000011.1:0-4948 GCA_036498025.1 Chthoniobacterales bacterium | reverse complement strand
CGCGACGGCAAAAATGTGGCAATCTCCCTGTCGACCGGCGGGAGTGAGGATGGAACGCTCCACCTCTTCGAAGCGGCTACCGGCAAGGCGTTGCCCGACACCATTGCGCATGTGCAATATCCCACCGCCGGTGGAAGCGCCGCCTGGAATGCTGACGGCACCGGGATTTTCTACACCCGTTTTCCACGGGCAGGAGAGCGCCCGGAGGCCGACCTGAATTTTTATCAGCAGATCTATTTCCATAAAATCGGCACGCCCGACACCCAGGACACCTACGCGCTGGGCAAGGAATTCCCGCGCATCGCCGAGGTCGTGCTGGAAGCATCGTCTGATGGGGCTTCCATCCTGGCCACGGTGGCCAATGGCGACGGCGGCGACTTCGCCCATTACCTCCTCGGTCCTGACGGGAACTGGAAGCAAATCACGCAGTTCAGCGATCAGATTAAGGCAGCCCGCCTCGGGCGCGACCACGCGCTCTATCTACTTTCCCGCGCGGGGGCGCCGCGGGGCCAGGTCCTGCGCCTCTCGCTAGACGATCCACAACTGGCCAAGGCAAAAGTCATTGTGCCCGCGGGCGCAGCGGTCATTGAGACAATGGTCCCAACCGCGCAGGCACTTTACCTTGGCAACTTGTTAGGCGGACCATCCCAGGTGCGCCGCTTCGGTCTTGACGGCAAGGAAGAAACAGTGGTGCAAATACAGGAGATCTCTGCTGTTTCGGAAATGCTGGCCCTGGAGGATGGCTCGCTCCTTTTCCGCGATGTCAGCTTTACCCAGCCGGCGGCCTGGTTTCAGGTGGCCCCGGGGAAGAAGGAGCCGGTCAAGACGGCGCTGGTCAACACCTCGCCCGTTTCCCTGGCCGACATTGAAGTGACGCGGGAGTTCGCCCCCTCCAAGGACGGCACCCTGGTCCCCCTGAATATTTTGCGCCGGAAGGGAACAAAGCAGAACGGTCAGAACCCGACGCTGCTTTACGGTTACGGCGGTTACGGAATCAACATGCAGCCGAATTTCGATTTCACTCGACGGCTCTGGTTCGATCGCGGCGGTGTTTACGTGGTGGCCAATATTCGCGGCGGCGGCGAGTTCGGGGAGGATTGGCACAAGGCGGGCAACCTCACCAAAAAGCAAAACGTCTTCGACGACTTTGCGGGCGCGGCGCAATATTTGATCAAGCAAAAATACACCAGCGCCGACAAGCTCGCCATCCAGGGCGGAAGCAACGGCGGTCTGCTGATGGGAGCGATGATTACACAGCACCCGGAGTTGATGCATGCGGTCGTTTCTTCCGTGGGCATTTATGACATGCTGCGGGTGGAGCTGGCCCCGAATGGCGCTTTCAATGTTACCGAGTTCGGCACAGTCAAGGACCCGGATCAATTCAAGGCCCTCTACGCCTATTCGCCCTACCATCATGTGGTCGACGGGACGAACTACCCCGCGATTCTCCTGATGACTGGCGCGAACGATGGCCGGGTGGCTCCGTATCACTCCCGCAAAATGGCGGCGCGCCTGGAAGAAGCGAACAAGTCAGGTAATAAGGTCCTGCTGCGCACGAGCACGAGCGCCGGCCACGGGATTGGGACGGCCCTGAGCGAACGCATCCGGCAGTCGGCCGATATTTATTCCTTCCTCTTCGCTCAGCTGCAGATGGAGGCGGCTCAGCCGAAGAAGTAGTCGCAATGAGTTATTCATGGCGGGTGACCCTCGGTGCGCTCTTTCTCGCCACGCTGGGCAACGCTCAGTCGCCGTCCTCGCAACCGGTCACCTGGGAGGACGAAATTGCCAGGAACTTCCTTCCCTATCATCAGCTGACGGTTGGCGATTTTCGGATTGATGATCGGGCGCATCCCGACATGGGCCTATGGGTCAGGACCTTTGCACAGCCGTGCTACCGCTGCGAAGTGAAGCAAGCGGCCAACGGCATGGTCTATACCCACGTTATGGAATGGACGATCTTTGCCGGCCTCGACAAGAACGAGTCCTGTCGCAGCAGCAAGTTTCGCGACATCAAGGCCGGCTTGCCCTACGCGCAGGCCATGTTGGACATCAACGAGTTGTACGCTCGCAGACTGGCTGCGCTAAAACCCGGGGAGCTGCCATCCGGCGAGGGCGCGACCGTGGAACAGGCTCGCTTTCAGCTCGATGATCGCCTCACGGCATTTTGCCGAACGAAAATGGATGCCGCTTCAAAGGAGGTAGAATCCTTCGCCGAAAAAACAAAGAAAGGTCAAAACCAAAAAAAAGTGCGCGAATTGGGAGCCGAGATCAGGAAACAGCTCGAGGCAACGCCACCAATCAAGCCTTTGTCTCCCACGCTTTCAGTATCGCCGGCGCCTACTCCCTCCCGCTCCCCCGGATCCCCGTGAACGGCCGCCAGGCTGGGACTTGAAGTTTCAAATGGGAGGGCTTTTCGCGCAAGCGGCCCAACCCCCACGCGTGCCCTGAAACACGAGCGAAAAGTATCACCACGCGCTTCTGACTTGGACGTTGAGCGTTGGGCGTCCGCCACGGCGGATCCGTCCTTCGGCGGATTGGACGCCTGCCTTTGGACGGCCCCGCTCTTTGGCGGGGTTGAGCGTTTGCTTCAAAGTCCCAAAACCTGAACAACCTCTTGAGACTCACGGCTGCAGATCCGGCCCTCCCTCGAAATCACGTATACTTCTGCGCGAATTGGGCGATCTTGCCGGTCTCCAGGGAACGAGTCCAGCTTACCAACACGAATTCCGGCGCTCAATTCCGGCAACCAGGACTCCTCTCCCGTCTCTGAAGAATGAATAGAAAACTCTTTGTCCAGGCTGCTCTCCTGCTTGCCAGCGTTCGCGTCTTGTTGGCCGCCGAACCGCTCGCCCAGGGAGACGACGGCTGGACAATTGCGAAGACCACTGCCGGACTCACGCTCTATAGCCGGATCCGACCGGGTTCCTCGCTCAAGGAATATAAGGCCATCGGCGGCATCGACGCGCCGACCACGGCCGTGCATCAGGTCTTGAATGACGTGGATAGTTATCCCGTCTTTATGCCGTTTGTGACGGAATGCCGCATCGTCAAACGCGAGGGCAGCGCCACCTTCACCTATCAGCGCCTCTCCCCGAAAATCTGCAGCGACCGCGATTACACTTTGAGAATCGACCAGAAATCCTGGGCCAGCGAAGGCGGCATGGCTTTTCTGAACCGGTGGCAGCCGGCGAACGACGTGGGTCCCCCGCAAAAGAAGGGCGTGATACGCGTATCGGTCTGTGAGGGCTCCTGGCTGCTCGAGCCAACAGCCGAGAAACAGACCCGCGCGACCTACCGCGTCTTCAGCGACAGCGGCGGCAGTTTGCCGGCCTTTATTTCCAATCCGGCTAACGAGATGGCCATTCGCAGGGTTTTTGCCGGCATCCGAAGACAGGTCACGCTGCCGAAATACGCGCACGAGTAAAGGACCCTGGCGCGAGGTTCAAGCCGCCGTCGGCGACGCGGGCCGAGATCGAAGCAGAAGCCGTGGGACTCGATGGCGGAGGCCCGGCCACCGATGGCCGAGAGACGCTCAAAAACTTCACTTCCGCCCCGTTGGGGGTTAAATTAGTGAGGCAACCAGGCCCCGGGCCGGCGCCGAATAAATATGAGGGGAGGTTTCTACTTTTTGTCTATGTAATGTCTAAAATATTTCTGGTGGATTCCCCTATCCAAGTGGCTTCCAAGGCCACCGGTCTTTCCCAGCACGTCCTGCGAATCTGGGAAAAGCGTTACCGTGCCGTTGTTCCCAGCCGATCCCCCACCGGCCGGCGTTATTATACCCCGGAACAAATCCGCCGACTGATTCTGCTGCGCGACGCCACCAAACTCGGACATCCCATCGGCAGCATCGCCAACCTGGATGACGAGGTGTTGCAACGTCTCGTTCACCCGCCGGGCACCATGACGGCTGGCGGACGCGATCTTATGGCGGCGGACACGGTGGCTGCGCTCTTCGGCGAGAATCGATTCGTCGAGGAGGCTGTAGAAGCGATCAGGTCCCTCGACGGCCACACCCTCAACGGCATCCTCGATCGTGCCGCTCTCGAGCTCGGCTATAGCGGATTGCTGCGCCGGGTGATCTCTCCCCTCGCTCATCGCCTCGGAGAATTATGGGGTTTGGGAGCGCTCAAGACTTCGCACGAACATTTTGCCAGCGCGACCATCCGGGCATTTCTCCTTAACCCGGCGCGAAACTACGCCGGCGAAAAGAGCGCTCCGGCGTTGGTGGTGGCCACGCCTCAAGGCCAGCTGCATGAACTGGGCGCCGTGCTTGTGGCGGCGCTCGCTGCCGAACAAGGCTGGCGTCCCATCTATCTCGGACCCAGTCTGCCGGCCACCGAAATTGCCGGGGCGGCGGTGCAGAATCGAGCCCGGGCCGTTGGTTTGAGCCTGGTCTATCCGGAGGACGATCCGAACGTCTCCCGGGAATTGCGCGATCTGCGCCGCTTGCTTGGACCGACAGTGGCGATCCTGGTGGCTGGCCGCGCGACCGCGAGCTACGGCAATGACATTGAAGAAAACGGCGCCTTGCTTGTCCATGACCCCGCTCAATTGCAGGTCGAACTGGCGCGCCTCCGCGCGGTCTCCGCTTAGAATCCGCAGCCGAATTCGAGTTGCGGCGGTCCTAACCGGGATGGATGTTTTGCCATGAAGATGAATGTGACAGCCTATGCGCACCCGGAAGCGCTCGTGGAGACAGACTGGCTGGAGAAACATTTATCGGACGGTGGTGACATCCGCATCATTGAGTCGAACGAAGATGTTCTCCTTTACGACACGGGTCATATTCCCGGGGCCGTGCACATCGATTGGCGCGCCGATCTGCAGGATCCACTGGTCCGCGACTACATTAACCCGGCTGATTTTGCCGATCTCTGCAGCCGCAATGGCATTACTCCGGAGACCACCTGCATTTTTTACGGCGACAAGGCCAACTGGTGGGCCT
>DASXIK010000010.1:0-2442 GCA_036498025.1 Chthoniobacterales bacterium | reverse complement strand
GCGGCATCATCTATACCGAGACCGCTCGCAAGGTTGCCTATTTCGTGGAACTGGCTGAACGGCAGGGCACGCCGATCGTCTATGTGCAGGATGTTTCCGGTTTCATGGTCGGGGCCGAAGCCGAAGCCAGCGGCATTATTCGCGCCGGCGCCGAAATGGTTGAGGCCATGTCATGCGCTTCGGTGCCGCGCATCGTTCTGGTGACCAATCATGCTTCGGGCGCCGGATATTACGCACTGTCGGGACAGGGCTTCGACCCTAATTTCACGCTGAGCTGGCCCAGCGCGCGCATCGGCGTGATGGAAGGGGATTCCGCCGTGCAGGCGCTCTTTTCGGTGGAACTGGAGAAACTGAAAAAGGCGGGTCAGGCTATGCCTGAAGATCTGGAAAAAGCCATCGCCCAGACGCGCCTCGACTACGAAAACTGGCTCGACGCCAAATACGCCGCGGCGCGCGGCCACTGCGACGCGGTGATCGATCCGCTGGAAACGCGCGAGGTGCTCATTCTGGCGCTGGAGGCAACTCTCGGCCGGCCGCGCGCCCAGGCTCTTGCCACTGAGGTTTTATGACAACGGTTGAAACCCGGCTGGAAAACCGAGTCCTGCACATCACACTCAACCGGCCGGAAAAGCGGAACGCTCTGAACATGCAGATGTGCCAGGAGTTGGCGGACGCGTTTGACAACGCCGACCGCGATAACGCTGCCGGCTGTATTCTTTTGTCGGGTAACGGCGGCGGGTTCTGTTCCGGCATGGATCTGGCAGAAGCGCGCGAGGCCGATCCTCTGCGGGTGATGGAACTGCAGGAGAGGGTCTTCACGGTCATCAGCCGCACGCGCACGCCAATTGTCGCCGCCGTGCATGGGCCTGCGCTGGCCGGGGGTACAGGCCTCGCAGCCAACGCGCATATCCTCGTCGCCTCGCCCGACTCAAAGTTTGGGATGACGGAAATCCGCGTCGGGCTTTGGCCCGTGCTCGTCTACCGGCCCGTCGAATTGGCAGTCGGCGAGCGCCGCGCCACAGAGCTCTGTTTGACCGGTCGTTTGTTCGGCGCTGACCAGGCTCTGGAATATGGCCTGGTGACGGAAATTCACGCCGATCCGCTGGAGCGAGGCCTCGAGATTGCCAGCGGAATTGCCGCCAGCAGCCCCGTGGCCCTTCGCGCCGGGCTCGACTATCTGCACCAGATTCGCACGCGCAACTGGGAACAGGTGGGACGGATCGGCTGGCACACCCGGGAGGTGCTCATTCGCGGCGCCGATTTCGAAGAAGGCACTCGGGCCTTTCTGGAAAAGCGCAAGCCCGAGTGGCCGTCGCTTCGTTCTAAGCCGGAATGAGTTCGATGTGACTCTGCAGAGGCGAGTCTCGCGGCAGCAGATGCAGGATCGCTTTATCGAGGGTCACCAATACGCCGCCTCGTTTGATGGCCAGATCCAGCAGGACCGCATCGCTCATTTGCCGCGGACCCATGATGCGCACCATGATCTCCGGCGCGATAGTTGATACCGGTTCGTCCTGAATCCAGAATTGATGCTCCGGCTGGCCGGTGCTCCGTTCGATCGCGGCAATTGCTTCCACAGGCGTCATGGGTTCCGGAACTACGCCCCGCGTGGACGACAGCCGGACGAACCCGGACTGCGTTGCCGAACAGCTCGCCCAACCTTCCACCCGATGATGCCCGAACCAGCGATGCGCCGCCTCGTGATGGGAATGTTCCGGCCACGCCAGAGCGAGCAGGACGTTTACGTCCAGCAGGCGGATCATGAGCGGGACTTAAAAAAGCCGGCGGTGTAGTCAGCATCTTCTTCCGCCATGGCCTTCTTTACTTCCTCCAGCCCAAACGTCCGCCGCCCGGGAGATGCCTCAAACACTACAAACCCATTGCGCTCCCGGCACGGTGATCGATAGGCTAAGCCTCGCCGTATCAATAATCCAACGGCGTCGCCAAGCGAGAGGCCCTGCTGATCGGCCAAATCCTTGCAGGTATCCAGGATTTCCTCTTCGATGTTCAGAGTGGTGCGCATACTAATTAATGATGACATATTTGTATAATGATGTCAATTGTATAATTTGTCATCAAACCATGCTGAACACACTTGTCAGAACTGCCGCGTTCATCGGCGTTCCCTTCTGTAGCGCCTCTTCACGAATCTCCGCAGCTAAGGTCTCCAGGTTGAATTCTCCCGCCTCGGCCAAACCCAGTGAAATTGCCCGAGGCATCATACTGCGGAGCGTCTCCGCCAGCCACTCGTAGTAAACGCTGTCCGGCCCACCTTCCGTCAGCACGCGCGTCTCAACCTGCGGCGCTGCGAGGCCTGCTTCCAGAAACCAGTGATATAAGCGGGTACCCGCGGCATGTTGGGGAATTGCAAGCACGGCGAACCGGGCGATCAGGTCCAGTGCGCGTTCCATCCGTGGACATCTCGGCCACGAAGGCACGTTC
>DASXIK010000009.1:0-3265 GCA_036498025.1 Chthoniobacterales bacterium | reverse complement strand
ACGCGAGGGCGCGTGTGCTCCCCGGATTGTTGGTGTTCGCGTGCCGTCGATCAAAAGCTTCATTTATAACTCCGTTGCGTGAGGTGTACTGTTTCGAAATGCAGCGGTTCGCGGTGTAACCTGGGCGTGGCGGCCCGGCCGTTGCCCTGATATTCCCAGGCGAAAACGGAGGCGAACTTCTCGTCATCGCGCAGAGCTTCGCCATCGGGTGTTTGATGTTCTTCCCGGAAATGCCCGCCGCACGATTCGTCCCGCTCGAGGGCGTCGAGGCACATCAATTCGCCGAACTCCAGGAAGTCGGCCACGCGGCCGGCGCGCTCCAGAGATTGATTGAAATCTTCCCCACTGCCGGGCACGCGCACGTTCTTCCAAAATTCCTCGCGCAACGCCGGAATCTTCTGCAGCGCCAGGTTCAACCCGGCGGCGTTCCGCGCCATACCGCACTTGTCCCACAGCAGGAGCCCGAGTTCCCGATGAATCGAGTCTAACGAACGCTGGCCGTTCACGCTGAGAAGCCTGGTGATGCGAGCACGCACCTCCTGCTCGGCCTGTTTGAACTCGGAACAGTCGGGCGCCGGCCTCTTGCCCATTTGCGTGCACAGGTAATTCGGCAGGGTATAAGGCAGCACGAAATAACCGTCGGCCAAACCTTGCATGAGCGCGCTGGCCCCTAGGCGATTCGCCCCGTGATCGGAAAAGTTGGCTTCGCCGATGACGAACAAGCCCGGGACATTGCTCATGAGGTTGTAATCAACCCAGAGGCCGCCCATGGTATAATGCACCGCGGGATAAATCCGCATCGGAACTGCGTAGGCATTTTCGCCGGTAATCTTCTCGTAAATCTCGAAGAGATTTCCGTAACGTTCCCGAATGGTCTCTTCGCCGACTCGGCGAATGGCGTCGGCGAAATCGAGATAGACGCCGCGGCCTCCCGGGCCGACTCCGCGGCCCTGGTCGCAGACTTCCTTGGCGGCGCGCGAAGAAATGTCGCGCGGAGCGAGGTTGCAAAAACTCGGATACTTCCGCTCGAGATAATAATCGCGCTCGCCTTCCGGAATGCTGGCCGGCGCCTTGCCCACGTCCTGCGGGCGTTTCGGCACCCAGACGCGTCCGTCATTGCGGAGCGACTCGGACATGAGAGTCAACTTCGCCTGGTGCTCACCCGAGACCGGGATGCAGGTCGGATGAATTTGGGTGAAGCAGGGGTTGGCGAAGAGCGCTCCTTTTTTGTAGGCGCGGAAAGTGGCGGTGACATTGCAGCCGCGCGCATTGGTCGAAAGATAAAACACGTTGCCGTAACCGCCGGTAGCGAGCACGACCGCGTCCGCGGAATGGGTTTCGATTTTTCCGCTAACGAGGTTGCGTGTGATGATTCCCTTGGCGTGACCATCCACCAGGACAACGTCGAGCATCTCGGTCTGAGGAAACATCTGCACGGTGCCGGCCGCGATCTGCCGGCACAGCGCCTGATAGGCTCCGAGCAGGAGCTGCTGTCCGGTTTGGCCGCGCGCGTAGAAGGTGCGGGAGACTTGGGCGCCGCCGAAGGAACGGTTGGCCAGCAGTCCGCCGTATTCGCGCGCGAACGGCACCCCCTGCTCGACGCATTGGTCGATGATGTGATTGCTGACCTCGGCCAGGCGATAAACGTTGGCTTCGCGCGATCTGAAGTCGCCACCCTTAATGGTGTCATAGAACAGGCGATAAACGCTGTCGCCGTCGTTCTGATAATTTTTGGCCGCATTGATTCCGCCCTGCGCGGCGATGGAATGCGCGCGCCGGGGCGAATCCTGGTAGCAGAAACATTTCACCCGGTAACCGAGCTCACCCAGGGTGGCGGAGGCGGAACCGCCGGCCAGTCCGCTGCCTACCACGATCACCTCAAACTTGCGGCGATTATTTGGGCTAACGAGCCGGGAATGATCGCGATGACTCATCCACTTCTCGGCGAGTTTTCCCTGCGGAGCTTTGGCGTCAAGAGTGCCGATCATTGAGCAGGCTGAACCAGGTGGAGAAGGACGGCCACCGGGATGGAGGTGTAACCAAGAAAAAGCAGCCAGGCGAAAATGCGCGCTCCCGACTCCAGGGCGGGGGTAAGTTTGCGGTTATTCAGGCCGAGCGACTGCAGGAAACTGGCCGCGCCATGGGTCAAATGCAGGGTCAGAAGAAACAATCCGACGATGTAAAAGGCGGAGACGTAAATATTCTGGAACCCGTAGACCATCATGGAAAAGACATCGTAATGGTTGAGCGGATCGTTTTGCAGGAGGGGAAACTGTGGATTAAATTTTCGGCCGGTAAAATGGAGCAGGTGAAAGATGATAAACGCCAGCACCACCAGGCCGCTGGCTACCATGTGCCGTGAGGCGAAGCTGGCTTCGTTGTATTCCTTGTTCACATAGTCCGTGGGGCGCGCCCGGCGATTATCGATCGCGAGCTGGATAGTGAAGTAGATGTGCAGAATCACGGTGAGCAGCAGAAACGCGCGGATCGCCCAGAGCAGGGGCCCGAGATCGCGCAAATGCTGCGCGTAACCGTTGACCCAGTCGGGCCCGAGAAATATCTGGAGGTTGCCCAGCAAATGTCCCACGACAAAAAGCATGAGAATGATTCCGGTCACCGCCACGATCATCTTCCGGCCTACCGACGAATGAAAAAAAGAAAGCGCGTTCAAGAGCGGGTCACTGCCATCGTGGCCCGCATCAGATTAGGAAGGCGCGCCAGAGCGTCAAGCCAGCTCGCGATTTCCTGTGGCAAGAACTTGATGGCCAGAACGGCCAGCGCGGCGATCGCAGCTGACTTGAGGGAAGTGAGGAGAAGTTCGTGACCGCGCGGGCGATCACCAGCACGTGGGGGCGCCCATTTGGCCGGGCTCAGGGCAAGACGGTGCGCTCCCCAGATACCCTGGGCAACAATCCTGCCTAAGGCGCTTTGTTTCGAGCGAAGTAGAAGCCGGCCGAAGCGGGGATGCCCACCAATAGGATAAGGAAACTGATTACAAACATATATTCACTTTCAGCACTGGTCGTGCCTTTGTTACAGATGTGTTACATCCATGTGACGATTGTGTAAACAATAAATAATCGTAGGCCCTCCCAATATGTCATCCTGAGCGCAAGCGAAGGACCTCACAGGCGCTCTGGGACCACTCAAGCGACATCGCTGTAACGCGGTCTGAATAGGAGAGATCCTTCGCCGTCTGCGCTGGCTCCCGCCACGGCGGACAGGCAGGATGACACGCGTTGGGTAGACGCCTTTGGTAGGGATG
>DASXIK010000008.1:0-5569 GCA_036498025.1 Chthoniobacterales bacterium | reverse complement strand
TCACCGCGCAGATGCGCCAGCGCTTCGCCAGCGAAGTGGAGCGAGCCGGTGATCAGGATGGCGCCGGACCGATCGTGCGCTTTTTCCAGTGCTTCCGCGAATGACGGGGTAATGGAGTAGGGGAGTCGTGGAGTAATGTCGGCGAGTGTCTGCGCGAGGTCATCGGGGGAAAGGGCGCGCGGGCTCTGTATTTTTGGAAGAAAGACAAAATCACTGATCGACTTCAGCGCGTGCAAGATTCCGGCCACGTCCTTATCGGAAAGCACCGCCAGAATAATCGTGGCACGCTGGTCGCCAAAAGTCTCCCGCCAGGTATCGGCCAGCACGCGGGCCGCCGCCGGGTTGTGCGCACCGTCGATGATTGTGCGCTCGTCCCAACGTTGGAATCGAGCGGGCCACTCGACCGCCGCCAACCCGCGCGCGATGACCTGAGCGGTTACTTCGAGGCCGGCCGCACGCATAGCCGCGATGGCGACGGCCGCATTCGCCTTTTGATATTCGCCTGGCAACGCCACCGGCGATTCGGCGTACGAAGTGTCGACAAAGGTGAGCGGCGCATGGCATTCGGCCGCGCGCGCCCGAATGACTTCTTCCGCTTCAGGCGACTGCCCCGCAGAGATGACCGGCACGTTAGGCTTGATGATCCCGGCCTTTTCCGCCGCGATCTCACGCACGGTTTGCCCGAGCCATTTCTGGTGATCCAAGGCAATCGGCGTAATGACCGAGACGCGCGACGGCACGGCATTGGTCGCGTCCAGCCGGCCGCCCAATCCCGTCTCGAGCACGATGACGTCGCATTGGCTGGCCGAAAAATACTGCAGTGCAAGCGCGGTGGTAATTTCAAAAAAAGTGGGATGCGGATTCCAGTCGGCTATGAGCGTCCGCAATTCGGCCAGCCCGGCACCCGCGGCTTCCTGCGAAATCATGGTGCCATTCACCCGAATGCGTTCGCGAAAAGTAACCAGGTGCGGCGATGTGAATAGCCCCGTCCGATAACCCGCGGCACGACAGATCGAATCGATCATCGCGCAGACAGAGCCTTTGCCGTTCGTGCCAGCAACATGAATCACGCGCGGACGCGTTAAATCGAGATTCAGCTCGGCAATCAGTCGATGGGCGGTTTCGAGGCCGAGCTTAATGCCGAAGACCTGCAGGCTGTAGAGCCACGCCAGGTTTTCCGGATAGGAAGAGGAGAGTCGCGCCACTGACCCCTTCGCCGATGCTTCGGCGGTGAAGGAGGCCCCTCCCACATTCAAGGCCTGCGAATGCGGCCCTCCCACGTTCACGGCGCAACCGAAAGATAGCCGAGCAACTGGCTGATCTGTTCACGCATCTTCTTGCGATGAACGATCATGTCGACCAATCCGTGTTCCTCGAGAAATTCCGCTGTCTGAAATCCTTCCGGCAAATCCTGGTGCGTTGTTTCCTTGATCACGCGCGGACCGGCAAAACCGATCATACTTTTGGGCTCGGCAATAATGACATCGCCGAGTGAAGCAAAACTGGCCATAACGCCAGCGGTGGTGGGATTGGTGAGGACGGAAAGATAGGGCAAACGCTCGGCCGCATGGCGGGCCAGAGCGCCGCTGGTCTTGGCCATCTGCATGAGGCTAAGCATCCCCTCGTACATGCGCGCGCCACCGGAAGCGGCGATGATGATCACCGCGGCGCGGTTCTCCGTGCCATACTCAATAACGCGCGTGATCCGCTCACCCACCACGGATCCCATGGTCGCTGCCAGAAAACCGAAATCCATGACGGCCAATGCCACCTTGTAACCGTTGATCATGGCGTAACCGGTCATGACCGCATCAATCAAGCCCGTGGCCTCCTGGTACTTCTTTAGCCGATCCTTGTAAGTGGCCATGCCCTGAAAACGCAGGGTGTCGATAGATCGCAAATCGGCATCCAACTCCACGAAGGAATCCGGATCGACCAGCATCTCGATCCGTTCCTTGGCGGTTTGCGTAAAATGATAGTCGCAGCGCGGACAGACGCGCTGGTTCTGCACCAGCTCAATCTCATGCACCACTTCGCCGCAGCCATCGCACTTCTGGAAAAGTCCCTGCGGAATGTCGCGTTTCTTGCGAACCTGCGTCCTGAGAACCGGTTTTTTAAAGATTGCCATAATATTTCAGGCGCGCGCCGCCGTGGCCGCATAGACCACCGACGCGCCTTCCTTCTTCAGAACACGCGCACATTCACTCAGGGTGGCCCCCGTGGTCAGGACGTCATCAATCAAAAGCACACGCAACTCTCGCACGTTCATGTTTTTTCGTAAACGAAAGGCGTTATGTAAATTTTCCATGCGTTCCGCCCGGTCAAAAGCCGTTTGGGTGCGGGTGTAACGCACTCGCTCGAGTGCTTTTCTGCAGGGAATCCCCCGGCGCACGCTGATCCATTCGGCCAGGGCCGCTGCCTGGTTGAAGCCGCGTTCCCGCTGCCGGGCGGGATGCAGCGGCACGGGGACCAGCAGATCGAACGATTGCCCGCGAAGCCGCTCGTCTTCAAAAGACTCATCCAGCCAGCGGCCAACGAGGTGGCGAAGGTAGTGCTGCTGGCCGTATTTAAAATCGTGCACCACGCGTCGCACGATCCCGCGGCTGCGATGGGCCGCCACCGCCGCTTCAAAATAAAGTGTGCGATGCGCGCAATTGGCACAGGCAAATGGACCGGTGATGGCCCCGGAAAACGGCTCCGAGCATGTCTGACAAAACGGAGCCTCAATTCGCGTCACCTTGGCGTCGCACGCTGCACAAAGATATTCCGATGGTCTGACGCTGGCCGCGCAAATCGTGCAAACAGGCGGATAAAAGAGCGAGGTGAGCGCGCGTAGCATTTTCAGATCCTGCGATTTTTCCGCATGTTCAACCAGAGAACAATGAGAAGCCAGGTAATCCCACAGACGCCTAACGGCACCAGGCCGACCAGCAGATTTTTCCCAATCCACGGAAGCGCCAGCACCTGGCGTCGAGCCAGTCGATTGAAAAGGCCATTGCCGAAAATCCAGCCGGCGTGCAAACCAATCGGCAGCCAGAGCGCTTCCGTCCGCAGCCGCGTGTCCGCGAGGATCCATCCAAGCAGAAACAAGGTTGTGAACGCGGCCGCCACCAGCATGGGATCGGAAAACTGGGCAAAGGAATGGGCAATGGAATTGAACCCAGACATCCAGGTAACCACAGTGGAAGTGTGCTCCGGGGCTTTGAGAAAATGGAGCACGGAGAAAAAGGCGGACGTCACGAACATGGCCAGGTATTTTCGCCCGCTGCGCAGCAGAATTCCGAGGATCAAACCGCGGAACAGCAATTCCTCGATGATCGGGACCACTGTGCTGGCACCGAGGATAGTCGCCACCGCTCGCGCGGAGAAAGTCACCCGCAGGGAATAGATATGAAAAACCACGAGGGCAGCGCCGCAGCAGAGCAGGGGAATGGCGGCGAACAGGAGACCGCCGAGTAAGTGAGATAACCAGCGTTGATCCGGCGCGAGGCCGAGGTCGGAAAGGCGACGCACTTGAAGTGATCGCAGGAATGGCCAGATCAGCAGGATCCCCGCGACCATGAGCGCCCGATGGAAAAATGATTCAAAATCGAAAGCCGCGAGGAAGGGGAGAATGCGATGGCTGGCCAGCGCCTGGCCGCCCCAAAAGAGCAAGGGCGCGAGGATGGCGCCCAGCAAAAGAGTGAGAGCGAAATAGGCGAGGAGTCTGGCGGCGTCTTTCAAGCCTGTTAATGTAAGATTTTTCAGCGATGCGTAGTCAACACATATGGACAGAGAAAGATGCGGAAGGCCGCAAACGCGAGGTCCGGGCGACGAAATTCGGTGGCGTTTGGCGGTTGCAGGCGAAAGTGGCGGGGGAGGAAAACTGGACTTATTACGATGAACCGCTTCGCGAGGATTTGCTCACTTTAAGAGATCTGGTGGAGCGCAAATATCAACGGCGGCGTGCTTCCTACGAGGACGTGGTGTCCATTGAGAAGCTGATCCGGCAGAACAGCGCCGAGGAATGACGAAGCACGAGTGACGAATGTCGAAACAATGACGAAGTTCGAAGCCCGAAAAGAGATAGCGCGCACAGCTATTCGGGTTTCGGCATTCGGGCTTCCTTCGTCATTCGTCATCCGGGCTTCGTCATTGGATTTCGGGCAAATTTGCCATGAGTGACTGGAACACACCAGACCTTGTTGCCGCGGACAAGAAATTCCTGTGGCATCCCTTCACCGACCAGCGCGAGTGGTGCAGCCCGGAGTCCGAGCCGCTGGTGCTCGTGGAAGGGCAGGGGGCGCTGTTACGAGATAGCCGCGGCCGGGAGTATATCGATGGCAATTCCTCCATTTGGACGAACCTGCACGGGCACAACCATCCGCATATTAATGAAGCCATCCGCCGGCAGTTGGACCGCGTCGCTCACACTTCTTTCCTGGGATTCACGCATCCAGCTGCCATCGAACTGGCCCAGGCCGTGGTCGCGCTTTTCCCGGCGAACACGCTGACGCGCGTGTTCTATTCGGACGACGGTTCCACAGGCATCGAGTCGGCGCTGCGCATGGCCGATCAATACTGGCGGCTGCGGAACTCTCGGAGGAGCCAGTTCATCGCTTTTCAGCAGGGCTATCACGGCGATACCGCCGGGGCAGCCAGCCTGGGGGCCGCGGCCATGTTCCATGTGGGGTCGAGCGGTTGGAATTTTCCGGCGGTGCAGGTGTCAACGTTGGCGGCGCTCGAGCAATTTCCCCACGGAGAGGCCGCTAAGACCGCGGCAGTGGTGCTGGAGCCGCTGGTTCAAGGGGCGGCCGGGATGCGCCTTTGGCCGCCGGGGATGCTCAAGGCGGTGCGAGAATGGTGTGACCGGACAGGGGCGCTCTTGATTTTGGACGAAGTGCTCACCGGTTTTGGCCGAACAGGCCGGATGTTTGCGATGGAACACGAGGGGGTGATTCCAGACATTGCCGTGCTAGGTAAAGGACTGAGTGGAGGATATCTTCCGCTCGCTATTACTCTCACAACGGAGGAAATATTTTCCCGCTTCGACGGGTCGGTGGCGGAGGGAAAAGCCCTGGCCTATGGGCACAGTTACACCGGCAATGCCCTCGGATGCGCCGCCGCCAAGGCCAGCCTTGAGGTTTTCGCACGCGAGCATGTCCTGGAACGTCTGGGACCGAAGATTCAGCAGATGCAGCGGGAGTTGAAACGGCTGCAGGCGATTCCCGCCGTGGCCGAGGTCCGCCAGTGCGGCTTTATCGCCGGCATCGAGTTAAAGAACGGGAACTCGCCGGCCGCCTCATCGAATCTGGCCGCACAGGTTTGCCTCGCAGCCCGCCAGCATGGTCTGCTCACCCGGCCAATTCGCAGTGTCATCGTGCTCATGCCCCCGTTTTGCATCGAGCCAGCCCAACTGACCTCTGCAGTGGACGCGATCGAGCGCTCCCTTCACGAAGTCTGCGAAGCGCATCCCGCGTGAAAACCATGGTGCGCAAAATCACGACTCGACATGACAAAGATTGCATTAATATGCGGCGCCGGTTGATTGGAGGGCGGAGCTCCTGCGACGCCGATCGCGCCAACCCGG
>DASXIK010000007.1:0-3860 GCA_036498025.1 Chthoniobacterales bacterium | reverse complement strand
AGTCAATTTGCTGAAACCAACGGCGTCCGCGAAAAGGATCGAGACCAGCCGCGAATTGAAGCTGGAGGTTCCCGCTGGTTTTTGCTCGCTCATCGATTTGCGCCCTGAGATCTCCGGGCCGGTTTGAGCGGCAGAATTGCGCGCCGCCTGCTCGGCCTCTTCCTTTTCCAGGAAGATGATCTCAGGCTCGCAGCCCAAGGCGCGCCAATCTTCCACCACGCTGGACGCCCCTCCCGGGCCATCGCCGGATTGACCGTTCCAGACCACCAGTGGAATCAATTCGGTTTCCAGCTGGCGAGCCCGAATCGCCCCCAAGCCGAGTAGGAATTGATTGCAGAATTCGTAGGACACCCCGCCGATCGCGAGCTTGGCGCTGGAGGCCGTAAGCACGCGCGTAGCCCTGGCAAGAACGCGCCGGAATCGCTCCGGCCAATTCGATCCTGCAACAAAATCGACACTGTCGCGGACGAATTCCTCCTCGTTGTAGGGCAAAACCACGGAAACTTCCGCGCCCCGCTGGAGCATTGCTTCCAGGAATAAAATATCAGAGCCGCACGCGGCCGAAGCGAAGCCGAATTTCGGCTTCACCCGGTCGACCCAGGCGCCGATCCGCGCGGCCACCGCGGTTTCCATGCCTGCGGGAAATCTCGGTTCCGCCCGATCCGCTCGATCGATCATATGCCCGGCAAACGCGACCACTGGCGGAATGCAAAGAAGCTTGTCGATCCTGTTTGTGTCGGTCTTCCAGTATTGCAAAATCAGGTGAGCATTCCGTCGCGTAGAACACAGATCGCCATAACGACCGGAGCCCGCCTGGGCGGCCCGCGCGTACCAATCCTCCGCCTCTGACCAATTCTTCACGATCAAGGCGGCCTCACCCAGCGCCGCCAACGCCCAGTAGTTGTTTCCGTCGTCCAAAACTTTTCGGCACTGCTCCTGAACCTTCGCGGCCAGCGCGCTCGCCACCTCCACCTTGCCGACGAGCAGATTCATGGTGGCCGCGTTAATGCCCGACCAATAGCCGCCGGTGCTGGTGAAGCCCTCGGAATAAATGTTGGCGGCGCGCTCGAGATCTTGCTGGCACTCGTCGGCGCTCGTCGCGTGCATGGCCAGATCCTTGTAGGTCCTGCCCAGCATCCCGAGCGTCTCTTCATCGACTTGCCCCTCTTTCCGCAAACTTTCCAGGACGGCATTGGCTCGATCGGTCGCGCCACTTCGCGCCAGCGAGAGCCCCTGCAACTGACGCAGCCGCACGTCACCTGGCAGTGCGCCCAGCCCCTCCTTGATAACGTCGTAGGCCAGGAGTGGCTCACCCTTTTTGAGAATGGCTTCACTCAGGGCGCGGTAAATTTGAGGCGCGCGCGACCAATCCGCCGCATCCCGGCCATTCCAGATGGCCATGAGTTCGGCGAGGTCGCCGGAAGCAATCAGGCGCAGAGTGTGTTCGGCGCGATTCCCGGCATCTCCTTGCTCCGTCATACTCAAGCGCAGCCGGCCCGCTCGCGCAGAATGAAATCCGCCAGGCGCAAATCGCGGGCAAACGTAATCTTGAAATTAAAATCAGCGCAGGGAACAAGCGCCACCGGGCGTCCCAGATGTTGCACAGCAGAGACCTCGTCCGTGATTTGCAGATGCTGCGCGAAAACCGCGCCATACGCTTCCTCGAGCAACGCGCGCGCGAAAATCTGCGGCGTTTGCATGGCGTACATCCTCTGGCGATCGATTGATTCCTGCACGTAGAGCGCCGCATCCACCCGTTTCAATGTATCCGTGACCGGCTCGGCCAGGGCGGCCGCGCCATGCGCGCGCGCCTGCGCCAGGACCTCTTCAATCTGCGACGTGGTGACTAACGGACGAGCGCCATCATGCACGGCCACAAATTTCGCGCCCGCATCGAGCATCCCCAGCCCTGCATTCACCGAATCCTGCCGATGCTCGCCTCCGGCGATAACAGCTCTAAGCTTTGCCTTCCCGGCGAGGAGCCTCTCCATCTCGGAAATTCTTTCGCTTCGCGTCACCACCACGATCTCCGAGACCGCGGCAGTTTGCGCGAAAGCATCCACCGTATGCTCGATCACCGGCTTGTCCGCGATCGAGGCGGTTAGCTTATCGAATCCCATGCGTCGACTGCTCCCCGCGGCGACAATGATGGCAGTCAGCATGGGAAGGTTGGAGGTTGAAGGGTTGAAGCGTTACAGGGTTGAAGCGTTGAAGAGAAGATTGCCGCGTTAACGCTTAAACGCTTCATCGCTTTAACGCTTTTATCGCCTTACGACAATTGTCGCTGCACCTCGGCGCTTAGCGTCTTGCCATCCACGCGTCCTCCAATCTTGGCCTGCACTGCTTTCATCACCGCGCCCATCTGCGCTTTGCTGGAGGCGTTGAGCTCCGCGATCGTCTCGCGCACGGCTTTCGTCACTTCGTCGGCGCCCATCTGTTGAGGCAGATAACCCTGCAGGACATTTAGCTCTTCTTTTTCTTTGGCGGCCAGTTCGGGCCGGCCGCCCTTTTCGAAACTCTCGATGGAATCCTGACGCTGCTTCACCTGTTTGCGAATCACCGCCACCGCTTCCGTGTCGCCCATGGGCGCGGTCGCTCCGGCCTTTTCAATTTCCGCGTATTTCAAGGCGGACTTGAGCATGCGCAAGACGCCCAACTTGACCGCATCCTTGGCGCGCATGGCCTCCTTCAAATCGTTATCCACTCGTTCTAGTATGGTCACAACCTTGAGGCTACGCTTGCGCTCCACCCGCGCAACTCTTGGAGAGGTGTTCGCCACGGAGCGGACATCGAACCACTAGGCACCGATGCGCATGCGCTCCACACACGCGCGCACCGACTCCGGGTCGCTTACCGACATGACCTCCACCCCTTTACGAATTCGTTGCAGCAACCCGGCCAGCACTCCACCCGGCCCCAGTTCGATAAATAACTCGCAGCCCAAGCTCAGCAGGCGTTCCATGCAATCGACCCATCGCACAGTCGACGTGACCTGATCCTGCAAAGTTTGCCGAATTTCCGGTAACGTTGCGGCTTCTTGCCCAGTCACATTGCTGATCACTGGAAAACGGGGCGGCTGCATTTCCACTTCAAGAAGCGCCGGCCCCAGCTTCCGATAAGCCCCGTCCATCAGGCGCGAATGATAAGCGCCGGCCACATTTAGCATGGTGGCGCGCCGTATCCCGTGCTCTTTGGCCACGCCCACCGCCGCTTCCACCTTGGCCAGTTCCCCCGAAATCACAATCTGGCCCGGCGCGTTGATGTTGGCCACGTCCACATCTTCATCAGCCGCCAGTTGCCGGACGGAATTCTCCGCTGCGCCAATCATCGCCGCCATTCCCCCCGAGGTCGCGGCGCACGCTTCGTCCATTAACTGGCCGCGTTTCTGCACCAGCTTAAGGCCGCTCGGAAAATCAAAGGTCCCGCCCGCGGCATGCGCCGTCATCTCGCCCAGCGAGAGACCGGCCGCGCCCGTCACCGGAAAATCGCCCGCCATCTCGCGCAAAGCGGCGAGGCAGGCCAGCCCGTGCACGAAAAGCGCCGGCTGACAGTTGGAAGTCTTGGTCAATTCTTCGATCGGTCCGTTCCACGTGATTTCACTGAGCTTGCGGCCCAAAATCTCATCAGCCTGGAGAAACAAGTTGCCCGCCACCGGAAACTCATCGGCCAGCTCCCGTCCCATCCCCACGGTTTGGGCTCCCTGGCCGGCAAATAATAACGCGATCTTCTTCATATCCCAGAATGGTCAATGGCCCGCCTTTATCAATGCCAAAGGCTTTGCTGCATATCCGAAAACTGGTCTCGCACAAAGGTCACAAAGGGCACAACGGCTGACCAGAGCTCTCGGCCAGGTAGGGATG
>DASXIK010000006.1:0-5471 GCA_036498025.1 Chthoniobacterales bacterium | reverse complement strand
GAACAGGATTGGAGCGGTGATGGGTTGGAGTGATGAAAGAAGATCGACGTTGTGCTTTCCCAGGCTGGCGGCGTAATCGAGATTGCCCTGACTGAAGGCCGGTCGTCCGCAACATTGCCTGTCGCGCCGCCGCCTCGAGGCGGAGGCGGATCGATCTTGCGCAAGCGCAACTTCAAAGCCGAGTGCTTCCAGCACTTTGACCGCTGCGATCCCAATGTGCGGTTCGTTGTACCGCACAAACGTGTCGTCCCACAAAATGACCTTCCCCCTGGCAGGGGCGCCGCGCTGCGGCGCCCACTCCGCGCGCTTCGCAAACCACCGATCGAATCGTTGGTGCGCGTAACGCGGCAAACTCCGTTTCGCCGACAACCCCAGCGTCCTCTCCATGAGCGCGCGCAGTGGACCAAACTTCAGCGCCGCATTGGCCAGGCCCGGCAGCATGCAGCCCAGCCGCCCGAGCAGGTCCACCTCGCTCAGGATGCGTTCGCGCAAGGGCAATCCATCGCGCTGATGCCTCGCGTACATCAGTTCCGCCTTGAGCAACGCGAGATTGACGTTGGAAGGACATTCCGGCGTGCACCCTTTGCAGGAGAGGCAGTTGCTCAGGGCCGCATCCAGTTCCGGGGAGCGCAGCGCATCATGCCCATCTCTTCGCAGCTCCAAGGCAGTCCGAATGATGTTCGCCCGCCCGCGCGTGGACATGACCTCTTCGCCGGTGGCCAGGAAGGTCGGGCACATCATGGGCGCGTCCTTGCGGCAGCCGCCGCAGCCATTGCACTGCTCCAGATTGCCCACAAACGACTGATCCTTGAAGGCAAAGGCCAGCCTGGGAGCAAAGGGCAACTCCAAGGGCCGCGTGAAATTTTCGCGCAAATGGTTGTCGATGCGATGACGGCCGTCCGACAAGATTTTGCCCGGATTAAACACGTTCTTCGGATCGAAAGTGTTTTTGATTTTCTGCATAAGGGCGAGCAACTCCTCGCCCAGTTGCTCGCGCATGTACTCCGTGCGGGCGATGCCGACACCGTGTTCCGCCGAGAGCGAGCCTTTAAACTGCCTAACGAGCGCAGAAGTCTGGTCGGCCACCTGCCGGAATTTCTTCAGATCGTCCGGGCTATGCAGGTCCAGCACCGGGCGAACATGCAACAGGCCCGCGGCGGCATGTCCATAATAGGAAGCCTCCAGGCCCAGCGGCTGCATGATAGCCTGCAGGCCGTCAACATAAGCCGGCAGCTGGGCCGGGCGCACGGCGGCATCTTCGATGAAGGCCACCGGTTTGGCCGGGCCAACGCAGCCGGTCAAGAGAGACAAGCCCGCTCCGCGCACTGACCAGACCAGGTTCATTTCCCGGGCGTCGGTCAAAACCCTGGTGCGAAGGCCGAGCCGGCGTGATTGCAAAGTGGCGAGACGCGCGGGCACGTCATCGTCATAGAATTCGACAAGGAGAATGGACGGACAGGGATGGACATCGAGCTCGAGCAGGTCGCGCGCGGCCTGGAAGAGGCGCTGGCCCCGCGTCTGTTCGAGCAAGGGATGATCAATGTGCTCAATGGCAGCCGGCTTCAAGTCGAGCAGCTCGACGGTCGCTTGCATGGCTTCCGCCACGGAGGCGAAGAAGATCAATCCCAATCCCTTTTCCCTGGGCAAAGGCGAGAGGCGAAGTTCCGCCGAAAAAATGGCGGCCAGCGTACCCTCGCTGCCCGCCAGAATTTCGCCGAGATTGTCCGGATTTCGCCGGAACCGCTCCAGCCCATAGCCCGGCCAGCGCTTGAGCAGGCCGGGCGGCATGCGCTCGGTAATTTCTTTTTCGTGTCCGCGGAGCAGCTGGTCGAGGGCGCTTCGTTCCTGCCCTAACGAATCATGCTCCGGGCCAATTCTCTCCACCCGGCCATCGGCCAGCACGATTTCCAGGGAGAGCACGTGGTCGGCCGTGGTTCCGTATATCGGCACCCGCGCGCCCGAGGAATTGTTCGCGATCATTCCCCCGATGGTGGCGCGCGAACTGGTGGCCACATCCGGTCCGAAACAATATCCCTGCGGCCGGAGAAAACTGTTGAGCTGATCGAGCACCACGCCTGCGCCCGCGCGCACACTCCCTTTCTCCGGGCTCAGGTCGGAGATCTGCCGGTTGTACCGCGAAAAATCGACAATCAACCCGTCGCCAATCGCGCCTCCCGAGAGACTGGTGCCGGCTCCGCGCGGAGTGATGGCAAGACCGGCTTCAGCCGCCGTGCGAATGATCGCGCTGGCCTGGCGGGCGTCAGCCGGGAAGGCCACGCCCTGCGGATGGATTTGGTAAATGGATGCGTCGGTCGCGTAAAGCTGCCGCGTGAGGTCGTCGAAACGGACATCGCACCCGGACTCAACCAACTGTTTTTGCAGTGAAGTCAATTCGGCAGAGTTTATCACGCTGGCCAAGCCGATCAGAGCAAAGGCAATTGTTGTTCGTTCCGCTCCTCCGCAAAACGCACGCCGACCCCGATGAGCCGGACCGGTTTGTCCGTGCGCGCGAAACCTTCCGCGAGGAGGGACTGATAGGCTTCCAGGGAAACGCTCAGGCCGGCGCGCTCCACCGTCGTGCGGGTAAAATCACTGAACTTCAATTTCAAAAAAATCTTGGTCACGGCGCGTTTCGGCTCTTTCTGGGCCAGCTCGGCCATCAGCTCTTCGAACAGGTGGCCAACTTGTTCCGTGCAGTCGCGCAACGCCGGCAAATCCGTCGAAAAAGTCTCCTCGGTGCTCAGGGATTTTCGGGGCCGGTCCGGCTCGACCGGGCGGGTGTCGATGCCCCGGGCCAGATCATGGAGCTCCAGGCCGAACCGCCCGAAGAGCTGTTGCAGGTCGATTCGCGAGAGCCGCTGTAACTCAGCGCACGTCTTGATTCCCATTTGCTCGAACCTCTTTTCCAGGGCGGGCCCGACTCCCCAGATTTTGCGAACCGGCAGGCTGGCCATGAAGGACGGCACCTGCTCCAGAGTAACCTCCAGCTGTCCGTTAGGCTTGTTCATCTCGCTGGCAATCTTGGCGATCAATTTGTTCGGACCGACGCCGGCTGAAGAAGTGAGCTTCGTTCTCGCAAAAATCATTTCCCGAATGACCTGGGCCAGCGGAGCCGCTGCCCCGGGGTGATCGGTCACGTCCAGATAAGCCTCATCCAGCGAGAGCGGTTCTACCAGGGGGGTGAAACGATGCAGGATGGTTCGAATGACCGCGGCTTCGCGCCGATAAACGTCGAAGCGCGTCGGCACCACGATGAGTTGGGGACATCGCTGCAGGGCCATGAACGTGGGCATGGCCGAATGCACCCCGAACGCGCGGGCCTCGTAATTGCAGGTGGTCAACACTCCGCGCCGGTCCCGGGCTCCGCCAACGCCGATCGGTTTTCCCCGCAGAGCCGGGCGATCGCGCATTTCGATGGCGGCATAGAAACAATCCATGTCGAGGTGAATGATCCGCCGGGATGTGGGCGAGAGGGAAGGGGATGACATGGACATGCCGTCAGGCAAAATCGCCTTGCTCCTGCGCGGGAGTCAAACTCCCCGGAGCTGCCAGCCCGGTGGCGAACCGCGCCTAACGGCTGTGTGGCAGGTGACCTGCTCTTAGAGGAATGCGGACTGCGTGAAGATTGGCCCAAAAACAAAAATTCGCTTCAACGGGCAAGAATACTCCAGTCCGAGCCAGTTGCCGCCTGAAGTGCGGGCGGCCTATCGCCAGGCGGCCATGTCCAGTTCCACTTCCCTGAACAAGTGCCTCGACAAAATCATTCTCCACGGGGATGAAATCCCGCGCGATCGGCGCAGCGGAACCCGCCCTTACGAAGACATTCTGAGCGTGGTGGAGAATAACGGATCCGTGACTCTGCCCGGTTCATCGGAGTCGTGGCCGACCCGGCGTCAGATCAGAATCGCTCTGGCTGTGCTCGCGGCTGCGGCCGCTGCGGCCTGCGCGGCCCTCGCCAAAAACTTCAGCTGAAAAACCGGGAAATCCGGTCTTCGGCGCGGTTCAGACTTGCTGATAAAGCTTGAACCTATGATAATTCTGTTCGAAGATTGGTGTAATGTCACTGATGCCGAGTGAGTCCGCCCATTTCTCGGACCTCGTGGGGTGCGGCTTGGATGCCTCCAAGAAGTCAAAATGGCGTGTGCCCGTCCCGGAGCACGCCGCGCCCGAGGAAGACGTTTCTTCCCGCGTTGATCCGGTGACTCATTTTCCCATGACGGAGACCAGTCAGGAACCTTTTGGGCAATCGTGGGAGCAGGTGCAGCAGCCAGCTCCAGAGTCCCCGGCCAGCCAGTGGGAGGGAGCGCCCGTTTTGCCCGCGGCGGCGGAACCCGTTCAGGACCCTTTTGGCCAATCGTGGGAACAGTTGCAGCAGCGAGCACCGGAGCTGCCGGTCAACCAATCGGAACAGTTGCAGCAGCCAGCCCTGGAGTCGCCGCCGGCCAGCCAGTGGGAGGAAGCGCCCGTTTTTCCCGCAGCGGAAGCCGTTCAGGACCCTTTTGGCCAATCATTGGAATCGTTGCAGCAGCCAGCCCCGGAGTCGCTGCCGGCCAGCCAGTGGGAGGAAGCGCCCGTTTTTCCCGCGACAGAAGCCGTTCAGGAGCCTTTTATCCAATCATTGGAGCAGGTGCAGCAGCCAGCTCCGGAGTCGCCGGCTAACCAGTGGGATGGGGCGCCCGAGTCCTTGAGCGGACCCGTTGGGAGTTTCTTTGCTCAGCCCATGCCCGAAGCGGCTTTCGAAAACACCTATCCAACTGCGCAGAAGTTCGAGGCCATGCCAAGCTTGCCGCTGGACGCAAATGCGATTCTCGCCGCCTTGGCGGGCGCACCTTCCGCCACGCCCCTTCCTTTTGCCGCCGAACCGACTCCTGCCGCGCCGCCTTTTGTTGCCCCGGAGCCAAGACCGATTGTTCCGGAACCAAGACTTGTTACCACGGAGCCAAAACTTGTTGCTCCGGAGCCAAGACCGCCCATGCATTTTCAACCAGCGGCGTCCGCTCAGGATCCCGAAGAATTTGGGTTTCCCCAACCCGCTGTCGCCTGGCCGAGTCTGGTGCGCCGCCGCCGGAATCGCAGGATTCGCTTTATCAGTTACGAGGTAGTTGCTCTGGCCATCCTGGTTGTTTCTGCGGTCATGGGCCTGGCTCACCGTTTGCCCGATGATCCGCTCTCGCTGGTCACGAAAATTGTCACCATCGCGTCGGCCGTTACCGTCGTCGGCATTCCCATCCTGTTCTACGGCCTGCCGGACACGCTGCCGACGAACGACCGCTGAGTCCCGCTCAGCCCGCCTCCCCCGATGGAGGCGATGAAATCGGCGCGGAAGTTGGGTTGCCTTTCCGGGCGTTTTCCGGAATCACCTTGATTCATGGCTGCGAATTCGACTCGCGTATTCATGGTGCGGCACGGGGCGACCGTCCTGAGCGCGGAGGACCGTTTCGCCGGTGCCACCGATGTGGCTCTTTCCGACG
>DASXIK010000005.1:0-4572 GCA_036498025.1 Chthoniobacterales bacterium | reverse complement strand
GCCAGAGGATGCTCACTGAGATTTTCGAGGGAGGCCGCCATTTGCAGTAGCTCGTGGTCGGTGGAACCGCTGTCCGCCATGAGATTGATCACCTCCGGTTTTCCAGCTGTGAGCGTGCCGGTTTTATCCACCACCAGATGCGTGATCTTTTCCGCGGTCTCGATGACCTCAGCGTTCCTAATCAGGACGCCTGCCTGGGCGGCGATACCGACGCCGACCATGACGGACATGGGCGTGGCCAACCCGAGCGCGCAGGGGCAGGCGATGATGAGAACCGAAATCGCGCTCACCAGGGCATACACTGCCGCCGGCGACGGACCGCAGCTCGCCCAAACGACGAACGTCACCGCCGCCAGGCCGATGACTACCGGAACAAAATACCCCGACACCTGGTCGGCCAGCTTTTGAATGGGCGCCCGACTGCGCTGCGCCTCGGCCACCAGGCGAACAATCTGGGCGAGCAGCGTGTCCGATCCGATTTTCTCCGCGCGCATAACGAATGAACCAGTTTGGTTGAGCGTCGCGCCGATGACCTCGTCACCGGATTCCCTGACCAGCGGCATCGCTTCGCCCGTGATCATCGATTCATCCAGCGCGCTTTGACCTTCAAGGATGATTCCGTCCACCGGAACTTTTTCGCCGGGGCGCACGCGCAGCCGGTCACCCTTTTTTATCTCCTCTATCGGGATTTCTTCGTCCGCACCCTCTTTCAGGCGACGCGCGGTTTTCGGAGAAAGATCCACCAACGCCCTGATCGCCTGGCCAGTGCGGCTGCGCGCTCTGGCCTCGAGAAGTTGCCCGAGCAGGACGAGGGTGGTGATGACCGCCGCCGCCTCAAAGTAAAGGCCCACTTCGCCGTTCATCCGAAACGACGCCGGAAATAGCCCGGGCGCGATGACCGCGATCGCGCTGTAAAAATACGCCGCCCCGACGCCGACCGAAATCAGGGAAAACATGTTCAGGCTGCGATGAATGATGGAGCGCCAGCCCCGCGCGAAAAAGATTCCCCCGGCCCAGAGAACCACCGGCGTGGCCAGCGCGAACTCGATCCATTTCGCAACTTGCCTGGGAATCATCGCTTCCAGGTTGAGTCCCGGAATTTCGTGGCCCATGGCGAGAACCAGCACCGGGAGGGCGAGAAAGAGAGCGATCCAAAAGCGTCGCGCGAAAAAACGCAGTTCGCTGTCGTCCTCCTCACCTGAAGCGATCACCGTTCTCGCTTCGAGTGACATTCCGCAAATGGGGCAGTCGCCCGGATGATCCTGCTCGATCTCCGGATGCATGGGACACGTGTACGTGGATGCTCCGCGCACTGGGCCCACCACTGCGACTGCGTGCTCTCCTGGTCCGGCGCAGCAGCTCACAAGTAGAGAGAGTGGATGCCGAAAGGCGCCCGGGCTGGGCCTCCGCCTCCGCTTGTTGCCGCCTCCTTTGCGCTCACTCTCTATATATACAGTTAAAAATGGAGAGTTCAGCCCCTCCGCACGTCCCTAGCCGCCCCCCGGCAGGTCCCCGGTCATGGTTGACCAAAATCAGCTCTTCAGGGAATCTCAACCTGCCCAGTCTCTCCACATGAAAGGACTAAGAGGATTCACCAAAGTTTGGCCGCTTTTCGCGTTCGTTTGCAACGCGCTCCTTTTTTCTGCTACCGGCTGTTCGAAGGCTCCGGATGCTCCGCCCCTGACCGTCGAAGTCCACGCCGACGACACAATGCGCTTCGACGTCACGGCGTTCGAGGCCAGGATGGGACAGAAAGTCATTGTGACCTTCAAGAATGTGGGAACCACCCCGAAATTGACCATGGGACATAACTTCGTGGTTCTCGATCACACGGTGAACACGAACAGCGTGCAAAGGTTTCTCGATGCCGCCTCCCTGGAGGCAGCGCACGATTACGTTCCACCAGGCGCCGATGAAGTGCTCGCACACTCCAAGCTGCTCGGGCCGGCCGAGACAGACGTTGTCACCTTCAACGCCCCGTTCGCGGCCGGTGAGTATCTTTTCCTCTGCTCGTTTCCGGGACACTACTCCCAAGGCAGCAAAGGAATCATGACCGTTAGGCCGTAGCACCACCGAAGAATTAAGCTCAGACGCTCACTCTTCCACTTCCGTGGAAACGCGGGCTTCTCCCTCGCTTTGCTGCAGCGCCTGTTCGACGGCGCGCCACGCGAGCATGGCGCACTTCACCCGCTGCGGAAACTTTCGCACCCCGCGCAATAGACCAAGATCGCCCAGGCCGGGCGGCGCTTCCGCGGCCTCCCCGGTGATCAAATCGTGAAAGGCGCGCAGCATCGACAGCGTTTCTTCGCGCGATTTTCCCTTCAGCTTCATGGTCATCATGGAAGCGGACGCCTGGCTGATGGCGCAACCGTGCCCGGTGAACTTGATGTCCTCCAGGCCGCCGTCGGGGCGGAACTTTACGGCCAGATTGATCTCATCGCCGCACGACGGATTGTCGCCGTACACGTGCACCGCTCCATCCGGCAAGTCGCCAAAATTTCGCGGGCGCCGCGAATGATCGAGGATGACCTCCTGGTAAAGCTCTTCCAGTTCCGAGCTCATGCAAAGAAACTCACGGCTGCACTCATGATGTCGATCATGCGATCGACCTCGTCCATGGTGTTATAAAAGTAAAAACTGGCGCGCGTCGTCCCGGGAACGCCAAACCTTTTCATTAACGGCTGATTGCAATGATGTCCTCCGCGCAGGGCCAGACCATGACGATCGGCAAACGTGGTCAGATCGTGCGGATGCGCCCAGTTCATCACAAAGCCAGCCAGCGCACCACGTGCTCCCGTTGGACCAAACAGCCGAATTCCGGGAACTCCGGCCAGGCGTTCCATGGCGTGCCGGGTCAACTGCGCATCATGTTTCTCAATGGCGGCGCGGCCAATTCCCTCGAGATAATCGATCGCCGCCGCCAGGCCAATGGCGCCGGCGATATTAGGCGTCCCCGCCTCGAACCGATGCGGCGCTTTCTTATAAGTACTTTTCTCGAGGGTCACGCTCACAATCATTTCGCCGCCTCCCTGCCATGGCGGCATCGATTCCAACACCTCTGCCCGGGCATAGAGCACGCCGATTCCGGTCGGTCCACACATCTTGTGCCCGGAGAAGGCGGCAAAGTCGCAGCCGATTTCCCGGACGTCGACCGGCAGATGCCAGGCGCTTTGCGCCAGGTCGACCAGGGAAAGCGCCCCGACCGCGCGTGCCTTTTGGCAAAGTTCCGCCACCGGATTGATGGTGCCTACCGAATTCGAAATGTGGGTGAAGGCGAAGAGCTTCACCCCGGGAGTGAGTAATGCGGGAAGTTGCTCGAGCGCCAGAGTGCCATCATCGCGCACCGGCACAAAACGCAGCCGCGCGCGCTTCCTTTCCGCCAGCAGCTGCCAGGGCACCAGGTTGCTGTGATGCTCCATTTCCGTCAGAAGGATGACGTCGCCTTCGCGCAAGCTGGCTTCGCCCCATGATTGCGCCACCAGGTTGATGCTCTCGGTGGTCCCGCGGGTAAAGACAATCTCCGCAGCGCCGTCCGCACCGATGTATTCGGCCACACGGTGACGCGATTTTTCATACGCCTCAGTCGCGCGGGAGCTCAGCTCATGCAGACCGCGGTGCACATTGGCGTTGTTGTGCTCGTAATAATTTTGCAGCGCCTCGAGCACGGCACGCGGCTTTTGCGTGGTCGCGGCATTATCAAAATAAATCAGCGGATGACCATGGGCCCGCTCCCGCAGGATCGGAAACTCCTCCCGGATGGCCTTCCAGTCCACTGAGCCCTCTGCCTTGTTCACCCCCTAATGTGCGATGAGTCCGCTCGCACGCCACTGCAATTAGCCGCTACCGGGATTTCTCCCAAGCCGCGGCCGGGCGGTGGCCGCCGTTCACTGCGCGAAAAATGCGCGCCGTCGACGTCAGTCTTGGCTCTTTCCCCGTAGACTCCCAGGGTATATTCGATGGGAATGCGCGCGATGGTTCTCGAGTCTCCGGGAAAACCGCTGACGCCTCGCGATCTGGAAATGCCTCTCCCGGGCCCAGGGCAGGTGCGCGTAAAAATCGCTGCCTGCGCGGTCTGTCGCACTGACCTGCACGTGGTCGACGGCGAACTGTCTAATCCCAAATTGCCGCTGATTCCCGGACATGAGATCGTCGGCCGCATCGATTCGTTAGGCGAAGACGTCACCGGCTTTCGTCCGGGCACACGCGTGGGCATTCCCTGGCTCGGCTGGACGTGCGGTGCATGCGAGTTTTGCCGGTCGGCTCGCGAAAATCTTTGCCCGCGAGCGCGTTTCACCGGCTACACCATCGACGGGGGCTACGCTGAATTCACCGTGGTGGACGCGCGCTTCTGCTTTCCACTCCCGGAAGAGTACCAAGATATCGCGGCTGCGCCGTTGCTGTGCGCGGGCCTGATCGGCTACCGATCGCTGCGTAAGACGGGCGGTGCCCGGCGGATCGGTATTTACGGATTTGGCGCGGCCGCCCACATCGTCACTCAGGTGGCGCGGCACCAGGGCCGTGAAGTCTACGCGTTCACCCGCTCCGAAGACGTCAAGGCCCAGGAGTTCGCCC
>DASXIK010000004.1:0-2511 GCA_036498025.1 Chthoniobacterales bacterium | reverse complement strand
CGGCTAGAAAAGCCAAATGCGGAGGCTGCTAACGATTCTTAAGAATTGCTGAAAGAAGGGCGGACAGCCCCGGTATTCCACCCATGAAAAGCTTGCTCGCGGGGGTTGGTGGCAGAATCCGGACCGTCTTCACCGGGCTCGGGCGAGGGCTGAGCAAAATCGTCACCGCGCTTTTTGGACGGGTTTCCTGGAATCCGCCGGCCTGGCTCAGCCGTCTGACCAGCGCCTGCACGGGCTTTTACCGGTCGCGCCCCAAACTGACCACCAGCCTGATCTTATCCGCGTTCTTCCTCTCCGGCGGGGCTGCCTGGGGCTGGCATTGGTACCAACACCTGCCCAAGCCGCACCGGGTGACCGCTTCGATGAGCTCAATCCCTGTGACCAAGTTGGAAAAGGACCTCAAGTTCCCGCCGCTCACCGTCACTTTCAGCGAGTCGGCCGCGGCGCTGGAAGACTTGAAGAGGCCTTCTCTTTCCGGCGTGCATCTCGATCCCGCGATGGCCGGAACGTGGCATTGGGCCGACGACAAGCATCTCATTTTTCAACCGACGGAAGATTGGCCGGCCGAGACGACGCTGCACATCATCTTCGATCGAAAGTTCTTTCCGCGTCACGTCGTCATGGAGCGTCTCACTTACGACGCGCAGACGCCTTCCTTCGCCATCACCATCAAGGATCTGCAACTTTACCAGGACCCGACCAATCCCGCGCAGCGGCAGGTGACCGCGACGTTTGAGCTGAGCCACAGTGTCGATCCCGGCCAACTGGAGCGCCACGTGCAACTGGCCATGCTGGGCGACTCCAGCCTTTTTCCGCCTAACGATCCGGCTCCGCACTTTACGCTGACCTACGGCTCGCATCATCGCCTGGTATTTCTGCGCAGTTCGCCGCTGACTCTCCCGGAAAAAGAAGATTTCCTCAAAGTGCTCCTGGCCAAAGGAGTGCGCACGGCCCAAGGCGGGGCCATCACCCGCAGCGACGCCGAGCTCAAGCTCAAGATCCCATCCATCGGCACGATGTTCCAGGTGGATTCCAGCAGCGGCATCATCGCCAAAAACAAAAACGGTGAACCGGAACAGATCATCCTCCTCACCACCACCTCCGATATCAGCACACGCGAACTGGCCAAAGCGCTGGAAATTCGCTTGCTGCCAAAACGCAAAGCGGAAGCCAAAGACGCGGACGAATCCGGAAACGATCAAACTGACGAGAACGCTTCCAGCTCCGACCGGAGCGATGAGGGAGGAGACGACGGGGAATCGGACCAAACCGACGATAACCCGACAAACTTAAAGAACTCGGAGAAATGGCAGAGCCCGGCGGATGTTCCAGATGATGTGCTCGACCACGCGAAACGCGTTGAGTTCACTGCTCTGCCCACGGAAAAATCGCTCGATCGCCAGCATGCTTTCCGCATTCACGTGGACAACAGCGGCGAACTTTACGTGCGCTTGCGCAAAGGCCTCCGTGCCCCGGGCGATTATCCGTTAACCGAAGATTATAACGCCA
This sequence comes from Chthoniobacterales bacterium, assembly GCA_036498025.1. Classification (GTDB taxonomy): domain Bacteria; phylum Verrucomicrobiota; class Verrucomicrobiia; order Chthoniobacterales; family UBA10450; genus JBBRDU01. Next base: position 1,002 of record DASXIK010000004.1, on the reverse strand, counting down.
TCCTGCTGGTGCCGGCCTTCCCTCGCGAAGTCCAGATTGAAGGCGAAGGCGGACTGCTTGCTCTCAGCGGCGAACGCAAGTTGTCCGTGCGCTCGCGCGGCCTCGGCGCCATCGAATACGAAATCGCCCGCGTCGCCACCACCCAGATCAATCACCTGGTTAGCCAGACGGAAGGACGCTTTCAAAGCCCGGAGTTTCAGGCGCCGGCGTTCTTCAACCAGGAGAACATCTCGCGCATCGCCGTGCAGCAGCAGTCGATCGCCATGGAGAACCCATGGAAAGCAAATTACTCGGCCTTCGATTTTAGCGAGCATCTCAAAAAGCCGGCCGATGGCGGAAGCGAGCGCGGCCTCTTTTTCCTGACTGCGCGCGGCTGGGATCCCGTCAAGAAGACCGCCATCAAAAACATCAAGGATCGTCGCTTCCTGCTCGTCACCGATATTGGGATGCTGACCAAAAAGGGCGCCGACGACACCGAGGAAGTTTTCCTGCTCTCCCTCAAAAATCAAAAACCGATCGCCGGCGCCACCGTGGAAGTTCTCGGGAAAAATGGCATTCCCCTGCAGACGGCCACGACCGACGCCGAAGGGCATTGCGTTTTCTCGCCGGTGGCCAAGGAAGTGCGCGAGAAAGAGCCGGTCGCGTTTGTCGCGCGCAACGGCGATGACGTCGCCTTCATTCCCTACGCCCGCGAGGACCGGGTGCTAAATTTCTCCCGCTTCGACATCGAAGGCGTCGACAGCGTCCTGCCGGAAAGCCTCGATGCCTTCGTCTTCACCGAGCGCGGCATTTACCGCCCGGGCGACGAGATGCATGTCGGACTGGTGATCAAGCAGCGCAACTGGGGTGGCTCGCTGCGCGGACTGCCTTTGGAAACGGAGGTCATGGACGCCCGCGGCCTCCGCGTGCAGACGAAAAAGCTAGCCCTGCCCGAGACCGGTTTTACCGAAATGACTTATCAGACGGCTAACGAGTCATCAACCGGCTTGTACACTATCAATG
>DASXIK010000003.1:0-3261 GCA_036498025.1 Chthoniobacterales bacterium | reverse complement strand
ATGTTTCATGCGAAGATTATAATCGAGGCTCACCGTGGTAAGATTCAGATCAAAAGCGAGGTCGGCGCAGGCACCAGCGTTCATGTCATGTTGCCTCAAAAATCTGCAGAAAAATGAAGTCTAAGTTACTCATTGTCGATGATGACGAGGGTATCCGTACCCAGATGAAATGGGCGCTGGGCCAGGACTACGAGATCCTGTTAGCGGAGGACCGAAAGGGAGCGCTCGAAATATTCGGCGCGGAGCGCCCCGCGATCGCGCTGCTTGACCTGGGATTGCCTCCGCGCCCTAACGACTGTGACGAGGGGCTGGCCGCCCTTGCCCAGATCATCGCCATCGACCGCCAGGCCAAAGTCATCGTAATTTCCGGACAGGGGGAAAAGAAAAATGCCATGCAGGCGGTGGGTGCCGGCGCCTACGACTTCCTGTGCAAGCCGATTGACAAGGACGAACTGAAGCTCATTCTGCGGCGCGCCTTCTACGTGGCGGATCTCGAAAAGCAATACTCCGAACTGGAGCGGACGCGGCGCCCGGATCTCTTTGAGGACATGTTCGGAGCCAGCCCGCAAATGCAGGGCGTTTTTGCCTTCATTCGCAAAGTGGCCACGACCGACGCTCCAGTCCTTTTGCTGGGGGAGAGCGGAACGGGCAAGGAAATGGCCGCCCGCGCGATCCATCGGCGCAGTGCCCGGAGGGATCGGCCGTTCATTGCCATTGACTGCAATGCCATCCCCGAGAACTTGCTTGAGAGCGAATTGTTTGGTCATGAGAAAGGGGCATTCACGGGTGCCCACGCGCCGCGCAAAGGCTTAATTGACAACGCCAGCGGAGGGACCTTGTTCCTGGACGAGATTGGCGACCTGCCGCCGTCGATCCAGGTGAAGCTTCTGCGATTTCTGCAGGAACGGCGATTCCAACGCGTGGGTGGCCGGCAGGAGATTCAATTGGACACCCGGGTCATTGCGGCCACCAACGTCGATCTCAAGCGGGCGACGGCGAAGGGCAAGTTTCGCGAAGATTTGTACTTCCGGCTGGCCGTGGTGGTGATCAAGATGCCGCCGCTGCGGGAGCGCGGGGAAGATGTGGAGATGCTTGCGCGCGAGCTTTTGTCACGCTTCGCCACCCAGTGTGAAAAGGGCACGTTGACCTTTTCGGCGGACGCGGTGCGCGCCATAAAATGCCACGGATGGCCCGGGAATGTGCGAGAAATCGAGAACCGGGTGAAGCGTGCTGTGATCATGGCGGAGAGCAAGCGCGTCACCGCCGGTGATCTGGAGCTGGGCAGTGCCGCGGAGATGGTGCCAAGCATTCCCTTGAAGGAGGCGCGCGAAAATGTCGAACGCGAACTCGTCGGGCAGGCGCTCAAGAAACACTCGGGCCGGATCAGCGCGGCCGCGCTGGATCTGGGCGTGAGCCGTCCTACCTTGTACGAGCTCATGGAAAGACTCGGCATTGGCAAGCACGAGCGGACGCCGGAAGCTTTGGATCCGCCTGAAAAAGATTTAAGTTCCGCGCCGCAGAAGGTTTGAGCCCTCTTTCTGTGGGATCCGGCCCGGCCAGATCGTGTCGCCCGTTAGACGGGAGAAGTCCATGACCATCCTCCGAACGCGCCTTTTGAAGGTAACCATCGTGTGCGTGGCCGGACTGCTCTGCGCCGGCTGTTCCGTCGAAGCGAGAAAAGCACAACACCTGGAACGGGCAGAGCACTATTTCGCGGCGGGTGAATTGGATAAGGCCAAGATCGAGTACTTGAATACTCTGCGGGTCGACTTCCGCAACCCCACGGCGATCGCGCGGCTGGGAATCATCTGGTGTAAACAGGGAGCCCCTCTGCGGGCCTATCCTTACTTATATATGGCCCGCGACCTCGACCCGAACAATCTGGAAGCGAGAACGAAGTTAATGACGGTTCTGGCGTTCCTCGAGGAAACAGGGGCGGCCAAACAAGAGGCGTCCGCCATTCTTGACCAATCCCCAGCGGAAGAAGAGGCGGTGATGTTTTTAGCGGACGACGCCGCAACCGAAGAGGAAGCCGAGGATGTCCGGGAGCGACTTCGCAGCCTCCCCGAAGGCCAGGACGCCCTTTACCATCTGGCCTGGGCGCGTCTTGCTTTGCGCAATGGAGAAATCGAATACGCTCGGAACGAGTTGGACCAGGCGCTCAAGCTGGAACCACGATCGCCTCGAGTCCATTTAGCCCGGGCTTCTTTCCATGCCGCGCAAGAGAAACTGAGTGAAGCCGAGGCGGAGTTCGAAACCGCGGCGGAACTGGCCGGCGGGGATGCCGGGATACGCTTCGACTATGCACGCCTCGAAAAGGAAAGCGGCGCAACCGAAAAAGCCCGGACCATGCTCGAAGAAATCACTAAACAGACGCCCGATTTTCTGCCGGCGTGGCGTCTTCTGGCTCAGATCGCTTTTGAGCGCGGCCAGCACGAAGAAGCGGCAGCACTCCTCGAGCGGATCTTTCAACGCGACTTCGCGAATTTCGAAGGCCGAATGCTGCAGGCCGATAACTGGCTGGCGCAAGGGGAGAGCAAACAGGCGCTGGACTGGCTCGAGCGCCTGGACGTGGCCTACGAAAATGTTCCGCTTATCAAATACCAGCTGGCGCGCGCCCATGTGCGCAATAACGACCCTTCGCAGGCCATCATCGCGCTCGAACAGGCCCTGGCGATCGAGCCCGGCTACGTGGAAGCCGTTCTCCTGCTGGGCGAGCTCCATCTTCGCGCGGGCGATGCACCCCGGGTATTGGGCGCCATGACCAAGCTGCTAAAGAGCCATCCCGACCTTGTCTCCGCGCAGCGGCTTCTGGTTGAAAGCCTCCGCTCGCTCGGTCGCTGGCAGGATGCGGCCACGGTGCTGGAGAAACAGATCGAAGCGTCACCCGAATCAGCCGGCGGCTATTTCCAGCTTGGTTTGATTCTTCGCGAGGGCGGCCGGCCTAACGAGGCGCGCAAGATGTTTGCCAGGGCCCTGGAGCTTGCGCCGGGAGATCTGAGCACCCTGGATCAACTGGTCGAACTGGACCTGACGGAGCAGAATTTCCAGGCTGCCGCCGAACGCGTGCAGCAGCAACTGCGGGAGGCCCCGTCGTCCGCCTGCGCCTATTTGCTCCAGGGCAAAATCTATTTTTCGGAAAAGCGTTGGGACCAGGCCGAGGCCGCCTTCCTCAGAGCCCTGGAGCTCGACGTAAATCTTCCAGGCGCCTATGGAGGGCTCGTCTCAACCTATGTGGCGGCCAACAAAGTGCCGCAGGCC
>DASXIK010000002.1:0-7704 GCA_036498025.1 Chthoniobacterales bacterium | reverse complement strand
TGGGCGTCAGCGGGAGCAAAACGTTCGAGACCGTGCTCTCGCCTAACGAAAAGAAACAGGCGATCCCGGCATTCGGATTTTCCTTCTTTGATCCTCTCAAGGAACAATACGTGAGCCTGAAGAGCGACTCGATTCCGATTCACGTCGAGGGAGGGAATCCCGCGGCCGCGAGCACGCCGTCCGCACCGGCGCCGGTGGCGTCCGCACCTTCTCCGGGGGCCACGGCGGTTCCGCAGGCATCGGAGAAACCAGCCGACATCCTCTACCAGCTGACTGAGCGGCCCCAGACTGCGGAATCATTTACTCCTCTCTATCTCCGCCGGACCTTTTGGCTGGCTCAGCTGATTCCGTTGCTGGCCCTCCTCGGCCTGGTTGGCTGGAACGCGCGGCAGGCCCGGCGGCGGAACAAACAGGCGCAGCGAATTGCCGGGCTGCAGCATGAAGCCGCGGAGCTGGTGCGGCGGCTGCGCCGGGAAAACGCGGCGCCCGGGGAATATTACGCGGATGCTTCGCGCGCGGTGCAGCTCAAGACAGCGCTGGCGACCAATTCCGATCCGAACACGGTGGATGCCGTGGCGGCGACCCAAACGTTTCATCTGGATGAAAAGGGACAGGCGACTCTGCGCCGGATTTTCGAGCGAAACGACGAGCTCCGTTACAGCGGAAAACAAAACGGCGTGGACGGACTTTCGCCTGACCAGCGCCACGAGGTTCTGGATTTGATCGATCATCTCAAGCCATGACATTTCGCTCCTATTCCATTAACGCAGCGGTCTCGCTGATCGGCTGCGTGGCGCTGGCTGCGACCGCCCGGGCCGAGCCCGACGCCGCTTTCGCCCGCGCCAATCAGGAGTATGCCCAAGGAAAATTTCAGGAAGCCATCGGTGATTACGAGAACATGGCACGATCCGGCGAGTGGACGGCAGCCCTGTTTTACAATCTCGGGAACGCCTACTTTCGGACGCATGATTTCGGACGGGCGGTACTTCAGTACGAGCGCGCCCTCTCGCTGGAACCGAATCATCCGGAGGCGCAGGCTAACCTGAGAATTGCCCGGGACGAAGCGCGCGCGCTTGAGCTCTTGCCCTCGTGGCCGGAGCGGTTTATCCGCTTCGCTTCTCCGGGGCAATATGCCATCGCCGGAGCCGTGCTCTTCTGGATCGGCGCCTTCCTCTTCGCGGCCGCCATGTTTTCACAACGGCGCCGACGACGCTTCGTCGTGCTCTCGATTTGTTCGCTGGCCGGCGCCGCTGTTCTGGCCTACGTGCTCATAGCCATGGAGAACGGCGGACGGGGTGGCTCGCTGGCCATCGTCACCAAGAGTCAGATCCAGGCGCGCCTGGCCACGGCGGACACATCCGCCGCCGTTTTGGCCTTGCCCGCCGGCAGCGAGGTTAGGATCGAGCAACAGCGCGGCGATTGGGCTTACGCGGTGCTGCCGAACAACCTGCGGGGTTGGATTCCCGCGGCGAGCGTCGAACGCGTCCGCCTGTAATTCCGGACTGCGCGGCGGGCGAGCAGACCAGACTGAACCCGGCCCGAGCATCAGGCTGCTGAAAGCTGTCCGTCGAAATCGGCCTGATTTTCCACGGCCGGAAAAGGGGCCGAGTGCTCAGGCAGGACACGGCTCGTCCTTAGAAAACGGGATCGTCGGCACGCTTCCCGCTACACCGTCTTTAGCATCATGGCCCGACGTGGAGACTCTGTCATTGGCATCGATTTAGGCAAACACTCCTTAAAGGGTGTGAGGATGCAGCGCCGTAAAGACGGGCGGGTCATCCTGACCAGTTTTGCCTCGCACGAATTACCGGCCCAGATCGACACAGCCCAGGATCTCGGTCAGCAGATCAAATTGCTCCTAAAGGATCTGGGCCGCGGCAAAGGATGCGCCCTGGCCTTTTCCGATCCGGCGGTGCTGCTGCGCATTATCGAACAGCCCGATACGCCGGTTGCCTTATTGCGAAACGCGCTGCGCTTGAATGGTCTGGCCGTGCTCAACCAGGAATGCAAGGACTTCGTTCTCGACGTCGCGCCGGCGAACGCGCGAGCCAGCGAAAGCGTGGAGGAACTCAACAGCGCAAGCGCAAGCGCCGTGCAAGCCAATGTCCTGACCAAGACACGCTATCTCGTTGCCGGAATGTTACGCAGCTCCGTGAAGCATTTGGCGGAAGCCTTGGGAAAGATTCGCTTGAGCGCCGACATCCTGCAGCTCGCGCCGATTTGTTCCTTTAACGCCTTCGAGTTTGCCTACCCGGAAATCTTTAACACCGACGCCTTCCTGCTTCTCGACATGGGTCACATCCAAAGCTCGGTTTTGATTGGCAACAAGGGTGAACTGGAACTGGTCCGCAGCATTGACTACGGCGGCATGGCGCTGGGCCAGGCGCTCACCGCGGACAACGCCATCGACCAACGCGCCGCCTGGTCCATGGTCCAGGAAGCCGATGCCGGCATGTCCGAAATTTGCCGCACGTCCCTGACTCGCCTGGCCACTGAGGTCCGCAATTCGATCGGGTTCTTTGAAGGGCAGCACGAAGAAAGCATCACTCGGATTTTCGTCTCGGGCGGCCTCGCGCGCCTTGAGGCGATCCTGCAAACCTTGAGCGACGAACTGGCCTTGCCCTGTGAAATTTGGGATCCGCTAGAGACCTGCGAGGTCGCGCTCCCGGCCGCTAAACGCCAGGCATTGCCCCACGAGTTTGTCTCCCTCAACGTCGCCTGCGGCGCCGCCTTTGAATACCTGAGCAGCTAAAACGGGTTATGGCTATTCATCTCAACCTCCTGCACGAGGAGATCCGGGAACAGCGGCAGCGGCAGCGCGATCCGCTGAAAATCGGGATGATGGTGCTGATCGTTTTCGGCGCGATCCTTTTCGGCTACTACATGTTTAACGCCTATCGCACGCTGGAAATCAAAGCCAAGCTCAGCGCAGTGCAACGCCAGTGGGTCAAAGTCGAGCCTAACGTGACCGCTGCGCAAAAGCGCTCCGCGGAGCTTACCGACATCATCAAAACAACGAAGGTGCTGGAGGATTATATTGAAGACCGCTTTTTCTGGGCGCCTTTCCTGGAAAAAGTGTCGCGTTGCGTCGCGCCGAACACGCAACTGACCAATATCGAAGGCGGGATCGAGGGAAACACCCAGGAAGGAACCAGGCGGGTTACCCTTCTCATTGAAGGAGTCGCCGCTGGCCGCGAACCACGCGCCGCCGCCGAGGATTTGCGTCAGATGCTGGTGGAACAACTCGGCCAAAGCTACCGCGACGTGAAGATCGAGTTCAAAACCCTGGAAGATCTCGACACCCTCATCAACGTCGGCGGCACAAACACGGCCATGGCTCATTACATTCTGACGGTGAACTTTAATCCGAAAGCGCCGGTCAAACCCGCCGCGACTCCTCCAACCGATCGAGGTTCCAAAAAACGATGAAGGCCCTGGGCTTAAACAAAGACCAAATCAAGAAGATCGGGCTAAGTTCGATGGGCCTGGTCTTCCTCGTCTATGTCTATTTCACTTTCTTTCTCGGACCGCTGAATCGCAGCCGCAATAACATGCTGGCGACCATGGAAGATGTTCAGAACAAACTCAGTTCATCGAAGAGTGAAATGGCCAAGGCCGTGACCCTTGAGAATCAAGCGAAGGCCGCCACCACGCGCTTTGCCGCTCTCAAGGCTCTAAACCCGGAGGGCGCCCCCATCGCCTGGTTCCCACCCCGGATCAAACTCTTCTTCGCCAACGAGCAGATAGACAAGGCCGTGGCCAGACTCGAAAACAGCGTCCCTTTCAAAGAACCGGAACTGGCCGACTGGATGAGATACAATTGGATGATCAACATTCCGCAGGCCGACTACTCCACCGTCGGCAAGGCCATCGCGGACCTCGAAAATGCCGAACCTCTTCTTACCATCACGAAACTGGCCATCCGCGCCATACCCGAGCAGGGGCAGTTCCAGGCAGTTGATATCGTCGCCACCAATTTCATTCCCAAGAAATGAAAAAGTTCGCTCCATTTTTGCTTGTCGTCCTTCTGGCCGCGCGCGGCTTCGCCGCCGAGTCCAACGCACTCGACTTTAAGAATAAGTCCTCCTTCGGCTTGGACAGCAGCACCCGAAACCCCTTCTGGCCGATTGGATTTAAACCCTCCGCCCAGTTGACCGACCACAGCGGCACGGAACACGGCGGCTCCGACATCGCCGCCTCCGCCTTTCTCGTTAGCTCGATTACTCTCGGTCGCACGGACCGCTTCGCCATTATTAACGGGAAGATCATGCAGGAAGGGCAGCAGTTCGGCCTGCGGATCGGCAGTCAAACCTACCAGATTACTGTCAAAGCCATTCAGGACGGCCGTGTCATCTTCGGCCGCCGCGATCAGGAAATCGTCGTTTCCCTGCGCCGCAAATAGGGACAGCCTGGAGGGATGCGCCCCTTGCGCCGTCTCGGCTGATTGCTTGTCCATCGCCGTGACTCCACATTCTGGCGCGATCGGTGTATCGTGCGGAGGTGAAAATCGCGGTCGCTCAGATTTCCTGCGTCCTCGGCAAGGTCGAAGCAAACCTCCGCATCATTGAGCAGTTCGCCGAGCGCGCCAAGGAAGGCGGCGCCGAATTGATTGTCTTTCCGGAAATGGCCGACACCGGTTATGCCATGGGGACGATCCGCGATCACGCCAGTTCCTGGGAGGAAGGTGCCGTCCCGAGATTGCGCGAACTGGCCCGGAAGCTCTCGCTGCCAGTCATCTGCGGATTATCGGAGCGCGACCACGAGTCCATCTATAATTCCCAGGTGGTGATTTCCGATGCCGGCGAGATCATGGCCAGGTATCGCAAGACTCACCTCTTCCGTCCACTCCCCGTTGCCGAGGATCGCTGTTTCACGGCGGGAGATCGGCTGAGCGACTTTCGCCTGGGAGACTTTTGCTTTGGCCTCAGCATTTGCTACGACTTGCGCTTCCCGGAAATCTATCGCCAGCTTGCCGTCGCCCAAAAGGTCAATGCCTTTATTGTTTCTTCCGCGTGGCCCTTTCCTCGCAACGAACACCTTCGCATTCTTGCTCTGGCGCGCGCCATCGAGAATCAAAGTTATGTCATCGTAGCAAATCGCGTCGGGACGGACGACGGGGTAACCTTCTGCGGCTCCTCGACGATCATCGATCCCTCCGGGGTCGCGCTTGCCACCGCCTCTTCCGATCAGGAGGAACTGATTCAGGCAGATATTTCCACTGAGGCTCTGGCTGAGGTGCGCCGCAGGAACGAAGTCTTGGCCGATCGGCGTCCGGAAATCTATCGTTAGGCCTCGTTGCTCGACAACTCACTCGTTTGAAACTGGGAGAGCGGGACGTACTCGCTTTCCCGCAAAACAATCGACCTGGTGCCCCGCAGCAACTGGCGCCATTGCATGGCCGATCCGGCCACAATGAGAAACACCAGCAACAGAAACGAGCCGGCCACCATGGCATCGACCCGCCAGACCGCTGCCTGCCGCATGAGGTCGTGCGCCCCGGTTCCGCTCATGGCCCCGGCCTTCTCCGTGAGCGCCTGCGAGCCCGCCAGGAATCCCAGCCTGGGATCCGACGAGAATATCTTGAGGTAACCGGCGGAGAAGGTCACGGCGCACATGAAAACCAGGGGAACCATGGTCACGAAAAGGTAGCGGGACTTCTCCATCTTGATCAGCAGAGTGGTGGCCAGGCAAAGAGCGATCACGGAGAGGAGCTGATTGGCCAGCCCAAAAAGCGGCCAGAGCGTGTTGATGCCCCCAAGCGGGTCGATCACTCCCTGGTAGAGAAACCATCCCCACGCGCCCACCAGCAGCACACTGGCGAGAAAATTTGCGCCCCACGACCGGGTGTTGCCCAGAGGCCGCCAAATGTTGCCTAACAAGTCCTGGAGCAGGAAGCGCCCCACCCGCGTGCCGGCATCGATGGTCGTAAGGATAAACAGCGCCTCGAACATGATGGCAAAGTGATACCAGAGGGCCAGCGCCGTCGGGCTGGCGGAAGCCCGCGCAAACATGTGCGCCATGCCCACGGCAAAAGTGGGCGCGCCGCCCGCGCGGCCGAACATCGTGCTTTCTCCCAGGTTGTGCGCCAGGTCGGTCATCTGCTGCTCGGTGACCGGAAATCCGGCAGCCGTCAGACTGGTCACGACTTCACCGGGCGCGCCCTTGGCGTTAATCGCGAAATATTCCCCAGGTTGGAGCACGCAGGCCGCAATCATGGCCATCAGCGCCACCATCATCTCCGTCACCATCGCCCCGTAGCCAATGTCGCGAATGCGCGATTCGCGCACCACCATTTTCGGAGTGGTGCCCGAAGCGATGAGCGAGTGGAAACCGGAGACCGCGCCGCAGGCGATGGTGATGCAGACAAAAGGGAAAACCGGACCGGCAAACACCGGGCCGGAACCGTCAACGAAACGCGAAATAGATGGCATCAACAAAGTCGGACGCAAGGCAATCACGGCCACGGCCAGCGCCGCCACCGTTCCCAATTTCAAAAATGTGCTCAAATAATCCCGCGGTGTCAGAAGCATCCAGACCGGCAGAATGGACGCCGCCAGTCCGTAAATCATGATGGCCCAGGCCAGCCACTTTTGATCGTGCGTAAACCAGGATTGAATCACCGGATGCTGCCCAAGAAACTGCCCGCCCCAAACGGATAAGCCGAGTCCGATCACACCAAAGATCGTGACCGCGAGCACGCTGACTTTCCGCGTGCGCAAACCAGCCCCCATGATGAAGGCGACCGGAATCGTCATGGCGATAGTGAAAACGCCCCACGGACTTTGGGCCAGCGCCTGCACCACCACCAAAGCGAGCACGGCCAGCAGGATGGTCATGATCGCGAGCACACTGATGAGAGCCAGCGCCCCAATCCCGGATCCCATCTCTTCCTTCACCATCTGGCCGAGGGTTTTTCCACCACGCCGAACGGACGCAAAGAGGACAATCATGTCGTGCACCCCTCCCCCAAGAGTGGCGCCGATCAGAATCCAAAGCGTGCCGGGCAAAAACCCAAACTGCGCCGCCAGCACCGGACCAACGAGAGGGCCGGGGCCGGCAATGGCAGCGAAATGGTGACCAAAAACCATCCATCGATTGGTGGGCACGAAGTCCCTGCCATCGTTGCGCACGATTGCGGGAGTGGCGCGCTCGTCATTGAGGACGAGGACTTTTGTCGCCAGCCACTTGCTGTAGAAGCGGTAACTAATCGAGAACGCGCACAAACCCGCGACGATGATCCAAAGTGCGCTCACTGGCTCGCCGCGCGAAAGCGCGAGAACAGCAATGGCCGCCACTCCCAGAACGGTCACCGCTACCCAGAGCAACTTCTTCCAAGGACTCATTAGCGAGGAAGCTTACCCGAAACTTTCGAGACCTGCCAGAGCTGGAACTGGTAGAGACGGCGCGCTGCGCCGTCCACTCCGCGGATATGCCACGCTCGAAGATTGGCCCGATTCATGAAGCACACGCGCGGAGTGGACGGCGCAGCGCGCCGTCCCTACCCATCAAACGAGCGCAGTGAGCGCCTGCTGCAACTTCGTTAGTTGATCTCCGAAGTTTTTCTCCCGCTGCCGATGCTCCTCCACCACCGCTGGCGGCGCGCGATCCACGAACGACGCGTTGCCCAGTTTCGCGCGCACCGTGCGCAGCTCGGTTTCAATTCTCGCGATCTCTTTTTCGAGCCGGTCCCGCTCGGCAGATTTG
>DASXIK010000001.1:0-2813 GCA_036498025.1 Chthoniobacterales bacterium | reverse complement strand
CAGAGTTTGCAGATGAGTATATTACAGTGAAGCAGCCTCCCAGCTCGAAGAGTGGATCGAAAATGTCCGCCGCCCGCATTGCTCTCGCGAACATTCGTATTCCGGCAACGCCGGCCGATTCCGTCGGCCTTGCGGTAACTGCCATCGTGGATGCGGGCCGCTGTGAAGCTGACGTGATCTGCTTCCCCGAATGCTTTGTACCAGGGTATCGATGGCCGGGCGTCGCGCTTCCCCCACCCAACCAGTCTTTTCTGGAAGATGCCTGGGCCCAGGTGGCATCCGCTGCTCGCGACGCCCATGTCGCAGTTGTGCTCGGGACGGAGCGGCGGGCGTCGTGCGGACTGCTGATCAGCGCCCTGGTGATCAATGCCGACGGCACAGTGGCCGGCTGGCAGGACAAGGAGCAGATCGATCCGTCGGAGGAGCAAACTTACGTCGCTGGCGAGGGCCGGCAAATGTTTCAGGCCGGACCTCTTCGTTTCGGTGTCGCAATCTGCCATGAGGGCTGGCGTTATCCGGAGACCGTCCGCTGGGCCGCAAAGCGAGGCGCGCATGTCGTCTTTCATCCCCACGTCCACGTGGCGGAGCCGGGGAGCTATCGTCCGGCTACCTTCGCCGATCCCGCCAATACATTCCATGAAAAGGCAATGCTCTGCCGGGCCGCGGAGAACACCTGCTACTTTGCGTCGGTGAACTGCGCCAGCGAAGGGGCCGGCACCACGTCGGCTGTCATCAAGCCCGACGGAAGCGTGCAGTGTTATCAGCCCTATGCCGTCGAAGGATTGCTGATCGCGGATCTTGATTTGAGCCTTGCGACGGGGTTATTTGCCTCGCGTTGCCGGAACGCAGGTCGTAGCAGCAGCCAGAACGCGAAGAGGTGAGTCAGCACAAGCGCCGGTACATAGAGAATGGGGATCGCGTAACCGGCTCCAAGTTGCCCGGCTGCCGACGGCAGGTTCGTGCGGACAGCGATCGTCGTGTCCATCACCAGGTCGGCGAGGCCCACCAGATTGAACGCCCACACCAGCGGCCAGAACAGGTAGCGTACGCGCACCATCAGCAGGGCAAGGATTGCGAGGATACCGGTGGCGAGGTCGCCGTATGCCGCCGGCGCCGCGAAAGCCCTCGGCAGATTCGGTCCCACAAAGCCAGGCAGCAGGAAAACCAGGCCAAAAAAACGGAAACTATTAAATGTCGCAATCGCTCGGTGAGCCTCGACGCGATCCATTGTTTTCAGTCGCGGCCAGATGTAGGTCGCTAAGCAGAGCGCCCAGGCGAGATAGCCCAGCGCCATATCGATCCGGAAGATATCCTTTGCCGGCATTATTGAGAGCTCCTTTCTCTCTGCCTGCATAGATGATATCTGTAATCTAACGTCGCCAAAAAAACTACTTCATTTTCGCCTCGGTAAACGCGTTGATGTAAAAATGTCTTGCCGCCGCAAGCGTCTCTTTGCGCGCGGCCGGGTCGGTCATCGCCCGGGCGGTCATCAGGACTCCCGCCATTGCCGGAAAAAGCACAATGAACTGGCGTCTCTTCTCCGCATCGTCATTCCCCGGAAAAAAGGGCAGCAAACGCTCCCGGTACGACCTCATAGCAGCGTTAATCCTCGCCCGGACCGCCGGGCTCTGCCGGGCTATTTCGGCGGCCAGCGTGGGGAGGACGCAGCCGCCCCCCGGATCTTCCAGGTGTTCCAGACTGAGATAGTGCTCGATGATCGCGCGCAGTTGCGCCCCCGGAGGAGCCTTTGCTGCGGCCGCCATCATTTTGTCCGCCGCTTCCTGAAAGCCTCTGGCGATTGCATCTACGTAAAGGTCTTCCTTACTTTCGAAATGCCGGTAGAATCCGCCGTGCGTCAGCCCCGCGTCTTTCATCAACTGAGCGACGCCATGTCCCTCAGAGCCACGTTCGCGAAACGACCGCGCGGCGGCGTCGAGAATCCTCTCGTGTGTTTCCGCCTTCTGCTCGATCGGGTATCTCATCCCTTAAAGATTATCATCATAATCCTACAAAGATGTTTAAGATAGCCTCATGAGGAAAGCATTCTATTGCGCGCTGCTGGCCGCGGCTCCTGTATTCGCTGCCGATCCGCTCTATCAGTCCAAAGGTGACCACGCGCGAACTTATACTCACCCTGACGCTCCGGGGGAGCAGCCTTATCGCGTTTTCGTGCCTTCGATATGGGCGCCGGATAAAGCTCTGCCGATGGTCGTCGTGCTGCACGGCGGCGGCTCCAATCAAAACACGCCATTCGAGCGTAACGACAATATCCTCGCAAAAGAAGCGGAGAAGCGCGGATTCATCGTCGTCTCGCCGCTCGGCGGCGGACCTTCAGGTGGCTATGGAGCGCCCTACAAGCCGGTGTTCGCTCCCGGCGCCAACCGGCCTCCGGTGGCGGACAGGCCAACCGCACCGGATACGCCGGAACGCCGCATCAGTGAGAGTGACGTCATGATGGTAACCGACCGCACGGTCGCGGAATACGGCGTCGACCCGAAACGCATTTATCTCATGGGCAATTCCATGGGCAGCATGGGCACTTTCTATCTCGCCCAGAAGTATCAGGGCAAATGGTGCGCCATCGGCCCGAGTTACGGCCCCGTTGAGCCATCCTCGTATCCCTATGACCGCGCCACCTACCTGAGCGGCGCCATCTTCGTTCACGGCGATAACGACACCCTGGCATCGATTGACGCGACAAAGCAGATGGTGGAGAACTTCCGGAAGGCGGGCATCGAAACGAAGTTCATCGAAGTAAAGGGCGGAACTCACACCGGTTCATGGGCGGAGGTCCTGCCCCAGACTTTTGACTT